>NZ_JAKRFQ010000048.1 GCF_022347985.1 Photobacterium sp. OFAV2-7 | reverse complement strand
GCTCTCGAGACTTGTATCGGCAGCCATTCCCAAAGCTTAAGGTTAAATGTTGTTCATCCTTCAGGGTTGGCTTGCCCCAAAAACTCGACTTCTTCATCATCAGGCTGGTAGTCAAGAGCCGCAATCGCAGATGTGCGGAACATAGGAGGCTGTAGACCCGGTGCCAACTCTGCAGTCAGGTAACCAACCAAAGGCAGGTGCGAGACAACCAGGACAGTTTCCGGCCTTTCAACGGCAATAACCGCCTTCAGATAAGCCGCCACTTCCTCTGCTTGCCCGTAAGGAGTGATTTCTTCGACAGTCATCAGGCGTTTAGGCTCCGGCAAATGTCCGGCCATCGCCTGCCATGTCTGCTGGGCACGCAGGTAAGGGCTCACCCAAACCATATCCAACCCATCACTTAGCTGACCTGTCAGCTGGATCGCCATTTGTTCGGAGTGTGACTCACCACGCGCTGTCAGAGGTCGCTCCGCATCAGTGGGAGCGAAGTTCTGCGCCTCACCATGACGCATGATATAAATTCGCATATAGCCTATCCAATAAACCTGTCCTATTAACTAACCGGACCGTTGACGCCAGATTATCTTGCCAAACCTGCAAACGTCCGCCGCCCTGTGGTGAGTTAAAAAGACCAGAGAGTACGTTCAATCAGCCGCTATGCTAACAAGTCCTGCCTATGCTGAATAGCCATTCCGCACATTCTGTTACCGTTCCGTGACCGGTGAAACGCCTAAGCAAAAAAATCGGCAATTCTCGACACAATGCATAATTAGCCTCATCCCAGCCCCGATAAGGGTTGATGCGAATAAGAATCACGGCGAAGTTAATTTGCCACCCTCTATATTGAGCGTCATAATTAGCTTAATTTCCTAAGAAAATAGGCTCTTCACGTGCATATCAGTCCTAATGATCCTAAGCAGTACCGCTACCTGACTTTAGATAATAAGCTTAAGGTTCTATTGGTACATGACGCAGACGCCCCACGTTCAGCTGCGGCATTATCGGTCAAGGTCGGTCATTTCGATGATCCCGTTGATCGACAGGGCATGGCACATTTCCTGGAGCACATGCTGTTTCTCGGCACGGAGAAGTACCCCAAAGTCGGCGAGTTCCAGACATTCATCAACCAGAGCGGCGGCAGCAACAATGCCTGGACCGGCACAGAAAATACAACCTTTTTCTTCGAAGTTAGTCCTCATGCTTTTAGCGAGGGTCTTGATCGCTTCGGCCAGTTTTTTACCGCTCCCCTGTTCAATGAAGAAGCCGTTGATAAAGAACGCCAGGCCGTCGATTCCGAGTACAAACTCAAAGTCAAAGACGATGTACGCCGCCTTTACCAGGTCCATAAAGAAACCATTAACCCGGCGCACCCTTTTTCCAAATTTTCCGTCGGCGATCTCACAACATTAGATGACAGAGACGGCAAACCGGTCCGCGATGAGCTGATTGCCTTCTACCAAAGCCATTACTCAGCCGATCTGATGAGTCTGGTACTGCTCGGTCCCCAATCATTGGACGAGCTGGAAAGCTTTACCACCACCTACTTTGCCCACATCCCTAATACGGGTATTGCCAAGCCGGCGATCAATGAACCTTTGGTTACCGATAACGAAAAAGCCAAGTTCATCAAGATTGAGCCCATCAAGGAAGTGAGAAAGCTGACCCTGTCATTTGCGATGCCTTCGGTCGAGCAATATTACCGCCAAAAGCCCCTTTCATATATTGCCCACCTGCTAGGCAATGAAGGCTGCGGCAGCCTGATGTCGATGCTGAAAAGTCGGGGGCTGATCAATACCCTCGCCGCAGGTGGCGGGGTCAACGGCAGCAATTTTCGCGAATTCACCATCAGCCTTAATCTGACCCCGAAGGGACTGGATAATATCGATGATATCGTGACTGCTGTTTTTCAATATATCCACCTCATCAGCCAACAGGGACTGAATGAGTGGCGCTATACAGAGAAGCAGGCCGTGCTGGAGCAGGCGTTCCGTTATCAAGAAAAAAGCCGCCCGCTAGATACCGTCAGCTATCTGGTCATGAACCTGTTTCACTATGAGCCGGAAGACGTGATCTACGGTGACTATATGATGACTGAGTATGACGAGCCGCTGTTACGAGAGCTGCTTGCCTATCTCAGCCCGGACAACATGCGTCTGGTTCTTGTTGCTCAGGGGCAGGAGTATGACCGTGTCGCCCAGTGGTACCATACTCCCTACTCCGTCTCTGTCTTCACTGACGAGCAACTTGCTCGCTGGCAGCAGGTCGAGGCCGAACCGGATCTCCGCCTGCCCGAGGTCAACCCGTATATCTGTGAAAAACTCGATCCGCATCCGCTGACCGCCGATGCCGAGCTTCCTCCTCAGCTGATCCAGGATCTGCCGGGATTCCGCCTGTGGTACAAACAGGAGCATGAGTTCAAAGTACCCAAGGGCGTGGTCTATGTGGCCATCGATAGCCCGCATGCCGTCGATACCCCGCGCAACATTGTCAAAACTCGCCTCTGTGTCGAGATGTTGTTGGAAGCCATCAACGAGTCAGCCTACCCGGCAGAAATAGCCGGTATGTCCTATAACCTCTATGCCCACCAGGGTGGCGTTACCCTGCAGCTGTCAGGCTTTAGCGAGAAACAGCCACTCTTGATGAAACTGTTGCTGGAGCGCTTCGAGGGAAGAACCTTCAGCCCGGAAAGATTCCAGAACATCAAGGCGCAAATGCTCCGTAACTGGCGCAATGCTGCCGAGGACAAACCGATATCTCAGCTTTTCAACGAGCTGACCGGTATTTTGCAGCCCAATAACCCACCTTACCCGGTACTCATCGAAGAGCTGGAGACCATCGAGGTCGACGAGCTTCCGGAGTTTGTCGAGGCGATGTTTGCCGAACTGCACATCGACACCTTTATCTATGGCAACTGGCTAAAAGAAGATGCACTGGCACTGGCCGAGCTTCTTAAGGACGCCTTCCGGGTTACCGACCAGCTCTATGGCGAGTCACAAAGGCCACTGGTTCGTCTGGGCAAAGTCGGCACCCTGCGTCACGAAGTCAACTGCAACCATGCCGACTCGGCGATCCTGATGTACTACCAATCAAGGAAAACGACCCCCAGGAAGATTGCCGTCTACACCCTGGCAAACCATCTGATGTCGACGACTTTCTTCCATGAGCTACGTACCCGTCAACAACTGGGTTACATGGTCGGCACCGCCAACCTGCCCCTGAACCGGCACCCGGGGCTGATTTTATATATCCAGTCGCCAGTAGCCGCGCCTGCCCAGCTGTCCGAGGCCATTGACGAGTTCACCAATGCCTTTGCTCTGGTATTGCTGGAACTGACCGAGGCGCAATGGCAGGCCAGCAAGCAAGGGCTGATCGCGCAAATATCCGAGCCGGATACGAACCTGCGTGCCCGGGCACAGCGATTCTGGGTCAGCATCGGCAACAAGGATGCTGAGTTTAACCAACGCCAGAAAGTGGTGCAGGAACTGCAGGAGCTCAGCCGCGCCGATATGATTCGCTTCATTGTCGAAATCATCAAGCCACGCACTTCAAACCGTCTGGTCATGCACTGCCAGGGCCATGCCCATAGCAACCTTGAGCCGCTCAGCATCGGCCTGCCCATCGAATCCATCGATGAGTTTCAGAAAAAAGCGCGCTAACATCTCAGATAGCAGTACTCAAACGTAAAAAAATGGCCTGCATTTGCAGGCCATTTTTAATAGTTACGCTTATCAGGCTTGATAGAAGCTCAGGTCTTCATTTGCCATCGCAATCAGCTTGTCACATGGCTTGAAGCGCTCGCCGTACTTATCGGCATGCTCATTGAGCAATTCGACCACTCGCTTGATCCCCAACAGATCCATGTAGCGGAACGGACCACCAAGGAATGGCGGGAAGCCGATGCCGAAGATAGCACCGATATCACCGTCACGCGCCGACTGAATAACCCCTTCATCCAGACAGCGAGCCGCTTCATTCAGCATCATCAGGCTACAGCGCATGGCCAGAGCCGCCCCTTCCGCCTTCTTCTCCGGTTTGATATTCAGCAGTTTGTAGACCGTCTTATCGACAGACTTTTTCTTGCTATTGTACAGATAGAAGCCTTTGCCGCTCTTGCGCCCTTTACGGCCGTCGTTAAGCAGCACATCAAACACATCCGGCCCGCGGAAGCGCTCGCCCAGCTCCTCGACCATAATCGGCATGATCTTAGCTCCGATATCGACACCCACCTCATCCAACAAGGTAATTGGCCCGACCGGGAAACCGAAGTCCAGCAATGCCGCATCAAGATGCTCGATAGGCTCGCCGCTTAGCAGTACCGATGCCGCCTCATTCATGTAAGGCGCAAGAATACGGTTGACGTAAAAACCAGCTTTGTCGCCGACAACGATCGGCGTTTTACCCTGCTTCTTCGCCAAAGCAACAACTGTGGCCACTGTTTCCGGAGAAGTGCCAGCATGAGGGATCACCTCTACCAGCGGCATTTTTTCCACCGGGCTGAAGTAGTGAAGACCGACGACATTTTCCGGACGCTCGGCAGCTTCAGCTATCTGGTGGATCGGCAGCGAGGACGTATTGGTGGCGAAAATGGTCTCCACCTTGGCATTTTCCTCAATTTCTTTCACCATCTGATGCTTGAGTTTCAGATCCTCAAATACCGCTTCAACCACCACATCCACATTGCCAAAACCGGTATAGTCAGTGCCCCCGGCAATGCTCATCATCTGCTTTTGCAGATCGGCTTTGCTGATGATCCGACGCTTACGCTTTTTATCCAGCAGCTTATAGTTGTAAGCCATAGCGTTTAAAATGCCGTCATTGGCGATATCTTTGATCCGGACCGGGTATTTAGCCTTGGTTGCGGTCACATGGCTGATACCACCGCCCATCAAACCGCCTCCCAGTACGCCAACCCGCTTGATCTCGCCAGGTTTGGCATCAGAGCCGGTTTCTTTTTTCATTGCAGTGGTGGCAAAGAAAATGCTGCGCAGCGCGGCAGATTCCGAACTCATTACCAGCTCGCCAAAGCGCTTGGCCTCCTGCTTCAGGCCTTTTTCCATGCCAAACTGCAAACCAAATTTGATGACTTCCAGAATGGCGTCGGCTGCCGGATAGTTGCCACGGGTTTTTTCATGAGTTTTCTTCGCTGCCTGATCGAACACCAGTGAGCGCCCCAGGGCATTACCGCCCATTGCCCAATCCTGGAACGAGTGTTTACGCTTAGGTTTGGCTTTCAGCGCCTGCTTTTCGGCAATATCAAGCAAGATACTGTGCGGAACCGCCTCGTCGACTACCCCTAGCTTCTTCGCTTTCTTGGCTCGCAACTGCTTGCCGGTCAGGATCATATCCAGGGCATTGGCAACACCGATAAGGCGTGGTAATCGCTGGGTACCACCCGAGCCCGGCAGCAAACCCAACTGGACTTCAGGCAGCCCAAGACGAGTCTTGTCATCATCGGAGCAGACTCGGCTGTGACAGGCCAGTGCCAACTCCATACCACCGCCCAGGCATGGACCATGGATTGCCGCCACAACATGGAATGGCAGTGCTTCGAGCTCGGCAAACAGCTCCTGGCCTTTTGCGGCTAATTGTTGAGCTTCTTCGGCTGTGGTGCAGGCCGCCAGCATACGAATATCGGCACCTGCAATGAAGTTATCCGGCTTGCCCGAATGAACAACCAGCCCTTTAATATTTTGTTTGGCCTTTAATTCTGCCAGTACATCAGATACCTGCTCGACAAACGCTGACTGCAGCGTATTCATTTTTTCTTCCGGCACATCGATTTTCAGCCAAGCAACGCCGTTATCACCGTAAGATAAAGAAAATGCGGATTCTTGTTGGGTCATTATTCTGCCTCCAGGATCATTGCAGCGCCTAAGCCACCAGCTGCGCAAGCGGTATTCAATGCCAAACCACCTCCTCGACGCTGCAGTTCACGCAGTGTCTGGGTGATCATTCGTGCCCCTGTAGCGGCAAACGGGTGGCCATAAGCAATGGATCCTCCCAACACATTGAACTTGTCCATATCAATTTCGCCAATTGCCTGGCTGCGCCCCAGCTTCTCCTCGGCAAACTTCTTCGAACCAAACATCTTCACATTGGCCAGCGTCTGCGCGGCGAAAGCTTCGTGCATATCAATCAGAGTAAGATCAGACAGACTGACACCGGCGCGGTCGAGAGCCATCGGTGTCGCATAGGACGGCCCCATCAACATATCTTTCTCTACCCCAATCGCCGAGAAGGCATAGGAGCGAATATAACCCAATGGTTTGAGGCCGAGCTCTTTGGCCCTGCCTTCCCGCATCAACAGGATGGCTGCCGCGCCGTCTGTCAGAGGTGTCGCGTTGGCTGCGGTAACCGAGCCGAATTTACGGTCAAAGGCCGAACGCAGCTTGGCATAAGACTCCAGCGACGAGTCTTCACGAATGTTGTTGTCTTTATCAATCCACTGACGGTAAGGTTCCGGGAAAGCAGTGATCACTTCGTCCTGGATCAGGCCGTCTTTCCAAGCCTGCGCTGCCAGAGTATGGGAGCGATGTGCCAATGCATCCTGCTCCTCACGGGTAATGCCATGCGTTTTTGCCATCTGCTCGGCGGTTTGGCCCATGCTCAGGCCGGTTGAATATTCGGCCACCGCCGGTGGTACCGGCATCAGGTCCTTCATGCTGAGCTTGCTAAGCAGTTTTAAACGCTTACTCATGGTTTTGGCCTTGCTCAGTGCCAGCAAGGTTGCCGCCATTTTCTTCGACACACCGATCGGCAATACCGAGGAAGAATCGGCTCCACCGGCAATACCGATATCGATAGTGCCCGAGATAATGCTTTCGGCCACGTTCGCCGCTGCCTGGAAACTCGTCGCACAGGCCCGGGTAACACTATAGGCGTCAGTGCCGATATTCATGCTGGTACCAAGAACAATTTCGCGGGCGATATTCGGTGCTTCAGGCATCTGGACAACTTGTCCAAATACCACCTGATCAATCAGTTGGGGGTCAAAATCAATCTGCTGCAGCATTTCATTGACCACCATTTTCCCCATATCCAAGGCAGGAACACCATTAAAGGCCGTGGCCTGACGGGCAAACGGGGTACGTAATCCACTTACAACGGCGATGCGCTCACCTTGATGGGTGGTGAGATTCTGGAGACGTGTCATCGCTACTCCTTATTATGATTTGCAGGGCACTCAATGTGCACGGTAGAGGTCTGACCACATCAATTGTAATCAACTTGTTACTTATTTCAAACAATTGTTTTAAGTATTTGCAAGAAGCGAGACACAAGTAGGAAATTACGACGGAGATATGTACTTTCTATCTTAGAAAAATAAGAGCAACTTGTTGCTTACTATGAGAAAAAAGGCAAAAAAAAACCATACCGATATGGTATGGTTATAATTTACACGGATAAAAATCCATGCAAGGTATAAGTCAATTAACATAAAGCCAATTGCAAATCAGGCAGGGCCTGATAGGAGAAAGTAAAGTCAGCCTTCAAAAGGAAGTTGTCATCTTGCTCAACAGATAGTAACCAGAAAAAACAGACCTGTTCCACAGAACCGAATTCAATGCTTACCATCAGATGACGTGAACTACTATAGCTTCCTCACGGGGACACAATTTGAACCAGATCAATTTTAGTGCTGATAATCCGATGAATCATGCAATCGCTGAATAAAACGAACTGAATAACGACCCAGCGGTTTCTTTTTGATGGGCAAATTTATGATTAAGCAATTTTTTCGTAAGAAAAAGACGGATGCCTCGGTCTCTGTAGACATGAATAAGCAAAGACGGTACGAAGCCCTTGTCCGGGCCTGGCATCGGGACTTATATCGCTACGCCTACTGGTTATGCCACGACCCTCATATCGCCGAGGATCTGGTGCAGGAAACCTGTCTACGTGCGTGGCGCTCTCTCGACAGCCTACATGATGACAAAGCCGCCAAATCCTGGCTGATTACTATCCTTCGCAGGGAAAACGCACGGCGTTTTGAGCGTAAGCAGCTGGACTTGGTTGATATTGACGACTACGCCATCGCAGATACCAAGCATCAGGGCTCCGAGATGGATGTCGAGCAGCAGATCCTGCACAAGCAGATCATGAAGCTGGCACCAGAATACCGAGAACCATTGGTGTTGCAGGTTATGGCTGGGTTTAGCGGTGATGAAATTGCCGAAATCCTCGACCTGAACCGCAATACTGTAATGACACGCTTGTTCCGCGCCAGAAATCAATTAAAAGAGCAAATTGAAAAGCAATCCGAGCGGAGGGGCCAACAAAATGGACGATCTTGAATTCCGTCGTCGTATCCTGGCAGATCCTAACGATAACAGTCAGGAAATGATCGAAGCAAAAAACTCATCGATAACGAACCGAAAGTTATCGGATGAACTATCACAGCTCGATGCCAAGCTTGAAAGTATATTAAAAGTCGATGTGCCCGATGATCTGGCTGATCGAATCTTGTTTCACCAATCTGGACAGCCGGAGAAGGATCGAGGAAGAACGCGATTCCATCTTGCTATAGCTGCCTCTATCGCTTTTGTCTTCGGTTTGTTTGTCGGCCAGTTTAACACTCAAATTGTACCAACTGGTGCCAACAGTGAAATCGCACAGGTCGCTTTGGAGCATGTCTACACTGAAGCACCATTTATCGAGGGCATCGACGAGTCAGTCACGCTACAGCAGGTCAATGCCAAATTAACGCCTTTTGGCTCTGAGCTGACCAGCTTGCCCGGCCATGTTTACTATGTAAACCATTGTGGTTTTGGTGATACAAATGCGCTCCATATGGTTATGGCAACCGAAAACGGCAAAGTGACTGTTTTCGTCGTGCCTGAACAACAGCCCAAAATGTCATCGTTCAGTGACAGTAACTTGAACGGTGTAGTGATGCCTGTTCAGAATGCGAGCTTGATTGTAGTTGGCGAAAAAGGACAAAACGTTGCCCCTGTCGCCGAAAGCCTTGGCGCTGAGCTTAACTGGGAAATATAACCTACTTGCCCTAAATTTGCGGTCATTCCCTGAAATAATGGAAATGACCGCATTTATTCCCCTGAAAAATAAAGCAATTTTATTTGTTACCTTGGTTGCATATTTTGCAATTAACCATCCCTTTCTACGACAAAAATTCGCTAGAATCCTTCTCCAGTTATTAACTTTGCGATAACAACCAATAAGTTAACAACTGGTCTGATTTGATACGTCAGGCTACCCACCTACAATCGTGCGCAATCTGCAAAAATAGCAGATATATGCAGTATATGATTAGGAATAACAATAAATATGAATAAGAAGCGTCTGTTTACAAAATCTGTGGTTGCGGTAGCAATCACCATGGCATCGCAGCAAGCACTTGCTGCTGGCTTTCAGCTAAACGCACAATCTGCAACCGGCCTTGGCCGTGCTTTCGCAGGTGATGCGGTTATCGCAGATAACGCATCGGCAATGGCTCGTAACGCTGCGGCAATGTCGCTGTTTGATGCGCCAGCTATCTCACTGGGTATTAACGCCATTGATACTGATATTGATGTTAAAAACGCAAAATATACATCTCTAAACCCAGCTCTGTCTGGAGATTTGGATGATCAGTCTGTTGGTGATGTCTCATACGTACCAAACATCTACTATATCCACCCAATCAACGACAAGTGGGCTGTAGGTGCTGGTATTTATTCTAACTTCGGTACCAAAACTGAATTTAGCAGTGACTATCGTGCCAACGAATACGGTGGCATGACCGATGTAAAAAGCATCAACTTTGCGCTGAGCGCCTCTTACCGCATCAACCAACAGTGGAGTGTTGGTGGTGGTCTGGATGTGATCTACGGTTCAGGTAAATTACAGCGCACAAACCAGTTCATTGAAGGCACGCTAGAATCAGCAACGAATGTATCAGGTCCACTTCTTGATGTAGACGCTGACGGTGTTGCACTTGGTTGGAATATCGGTACGGTTTATGAGCTGAATGACAATAACCGCTTCGGCCTGTCATACCGCTACAGCCCAGAATTAGAAGCTGAAGGTGATATGTATTACCAGCCAGGTGGTGGTGATATCGGTAACGAGAAACTGAAGATGCCTCTGCCAGATATGGCTGAATTCTCTGGTTTCCATAAGCTTAACGACAAATTTGCTGTTCACTATAGTGTGCAGTGGATTGGTTGGAGCGCATTCGACAAACTAGAAACAACTGGCAGTAAAGTACTAAACACCTATGAGTGGCAAGATGGCTGGCACTATGCTCTGGGTGGTACTTACTACTTAAACAACGACTGGACACTACGCACCGGTTACATGTACGACACCAGTGCTCAGGATGAGATCACTTCAATTTCTGTTCCAGATTCAGACCGTCAATGGTTCTCGGCTGGTTTCACTTATCACATCGATTCGAAGTCTAATATCGACTTTGGCCTTACTTACCTTGTAGGTGAAGATGTGAGTGTTAACGAAAACACAGCAAGTCCAATCCCTGGTGTTGATATCTCAAGTATTTCAGCAACTACTCATGCAAACGCACTGCTATACGGTATCCAATACAGCCGTTCGTTCTAATTCAGCGAACTATTTTGCTTGAATTTGTAAAAGGGAGCCTTTAGCTCCCTTTTCTATTTCCATCCTAAATCACTGTTACCAATAGCTTTTATTAGTATTAATACCTTTTCATCGCTAATTTGAGTGAACAGTGCGTCGCTGAAACTCTTTATTTCATATACAAGTGTACGCTGAAATCTCATCCGACCAGAGCGGAGTGAGCATTTTTTACCAGATGTTAAACCATCAAACCATTATAAATCAGAACAAACAACTTAATGATTCTTCGGGACAAAGAATAACTTAAAGCTTTTACTCTAAAGCGTATGATTCGCACCATTACATTTCAGCGAACATTTAGACTGATGAATAAAAACAAAATTACGCTTTCTTTGGCAGCAGCAGTAACTCTAGGCATGAGTGCCAATGCAATGGCAGCTGGCTTCCAGCTGGCAGAATACTCGGCAACAGGCCTTGGCCGCGCGTTTGCTGGTGAAGCAGCAATGGCTGACAATGCCAGTGCTCAGTTCCGCAACCCGGCGATGATGACCTACCTGGCAGGCACTCAAATCTCTGTTGGGGCAATCTACGTTGATCCAAATATTGATGTCGATGGCAGTGTTGAATATGGTCCACTAAATGTTCAAACTAAAGCGAGTGATGTCGCTCACTCTGCGGTTATCCCTAACTTTTACCTTTCTCATCAAGTCAATGACCAGTGGGCTGTCGGCTTAGCCATCGCAACCAACTACGGAATGGAAACAGAGCTAAACGGTAACTTCTACGGTACTCTGTTTGGCAACCAAGCAATGGTTAAATCAGTAGAAATCAACCCGAACCTTGCTTACAAGATTAATGAGCAATTCAGTGTTGGTGGTGGTGTTCGCTATGTGATGGGTGAAGGTCATTTCGGTGCCTCTCTGCCAAGCTCTTTGCCTGCAGGTGCAGAAGCACTTCTGCAGTCTAGCCCACAATTAGCGCAGCTCGCATCACAACTTAAAGGCAAAGACCTTAAGTACATGGAAGGTGATGATACCGCATGGGGCTGGCAGCTAGGTGCGGCTTGGCAAATCAACCAGAACCACCGTGTTGGCGTTAACTATCGCTCAGAAGTAGATTTCAACCTTGAAGGTGATGCTTCCGGTCTGTCATACACTGGTATAAGTGGGATCCAAAAAGGTACCAAACTCCCTGGTAGCATGGAATTAACCCTGCCAGCAACAGCTGAAATTGCCAGCTTCCATCAGCTAACTGACAAGTTTGCGATGCATGCAAGTTTCAACTGGACAGACTGGAGCAGCTTTGAAAAGTTGGTCGCAGTCATTCCTGGCCATCCAGACAGCCCTGACACGATTAAAGTGGAAAACTGGAAAGACAACTACCGCTTTGCCGTAGGTACAACTTACCAGCTAAACAACAAACTGGCTCTTCGTTCTGGTGTCGCATACGATACGTCTTCTGTAGATGAAGAATACCGAACCCAGACTATTCCAGAAACTGATCGTCTATGGCTAAGCATTGGCGCTGGTTATAGCTGGTCTAAAAATCTAAGCTTTGATGCCGGCTTCACTTACATCTTCGCTAAAGATGCGAAAATGGAAGAAGAAATCGAAGACATTCCAGGCCTAAGCTTCAAAGGTGAAACCTCTGGCAACGTATGGCTAGTTGGCGTACAGGCAAACTACAAGTTTTAATGACAAGCTGAAACTAGATTTTAGCGACGTCCATAAAGAGAGTGTATTGATATGCACTCTCTTTTTTATTAGTTAAATACCCAAGCTACCTTAATATGCTGAATTCAGAGTGAGACCAGCGTGTTCAGTTCAAGGAAAATAACGGTAGGAATGGTAGCCCCTTTCAACGCTATTTGACACAGAAATGGACTCGCTGGCTCACTCCCAAAGGGCGAGTTCCAGTTCTTTTAAATAGATAGGGGCTTCTATGCGTTGTTACCGATTATTAATTTAGAGCTACTAGATTTTCTAATCGGTGCCTAGCCTACAAGCCAAGTAATTCTCGCTGAAACGAGCATCTTGAGGTAGTTTGGGTATTTGGCATGAATTCAATTAATCCATAGAGAAAGAAATTTCATTCGACGTCACAAAAATTGCTTCATAGAATCGCATCTTTCTTAGTATTCTTAGTATTTCATCAATTTTTCTCATGCTTTTAACAACACTATACATCATCGGAATAACTGCCGAGGCAATGACCGGCGCACTGGCTGCTGGCAAGCGTCATATGGACTGGTTCGGGGTCATGCTGGTTGCCAGTGCGACTGCAATCGGCGGCGGTACAGTACGCGATATATTACTTGGCCACTACCCGCTCGGCTGGGTGGCAAATCCCCAATACCTTACGATTACTTGCCTGGCAGGGTTGTTTACAACCATGGTGGCCCCGCAGGTTGTCCGATTTCACAAAGTATTTATTCTGCTCGATTCTCTGGGGTTGATTGTATTTAGTATCATCGGCTGCCGGGTAGCCATGGATATGGGCCTGTCGCCGCTTATCTGTATCGTGGCCGCCGTGGTAACTGGCGTCTTCGGTGGGTTGCTGCGGGATTTAATCTGTCGCCGTACCCCCATGGTGCTGCATAAAGAGCTGTATGCATCTGTCGCATTCATGGCTGGCGGAATGTATTACGCGATGATGTATTTTGCCGTACCGGAAACAATAACGACGATTGCGACTCTGGTTGTCGGCTTTATGGTACGCGTTGCTGCCGTGCAGTTTGGCTGGCGCCTGCCGATATTCAAGTTCGAAGAAGTCGGCAAGGTTGAACCCAAAGAGCTTGATTCACAATCCTGACAACGGGTATCAAACATTCCGTTGGATATGTCGACAAATAAAAAAGCGAGA
>NZ_JAKRFQ010000476.1 GCF_022347985.1 Photobacterium sp. OFAV2-7 | reverse complement strand
TTTCCTGGTGGATAAGGAAAGGTGCCGGTGCTGAATCTGCCGCTTCTTTCACACGCTCCCAGTGGTTGAGCAGGTAGTTCAGATCGTATTCCAGATCTTCAGCCGACTTGCCCACACCCGCGGTACGTACAATCAGGCCCATTCCCTGAGGTAGCTCAAGCGTGCTTAGTGCCGCTTTTAGCTGAGTACGCTCTTCGCCTTCGATACGGCGTGAAATACCACCGGCACGAGGGTTGTTAGGCATCAGCACCAGGTAGCTACCGGCAACAGAAATGAACGTTGTCAGGGCTGCCCCTTTGTTGCCACGCTCTTCCTTGTCGACCTGAACGATAACTTCCTGACCTTCTTTAAGCACTTCCTTGATGTTAGGGCGGCCTTGGTAGCTGTAGTCGGCAGGGAAGTAATCTTTGGCAACTTCTTTCAGTGGAAGGAAACCGTGGCGCTCAGAACCATAGTCAACGAACGCTGCTTCCAGGCTTGGTTCGATGCGGGTAATGCGACCTTTGTAAATATTTGCTTTTTTAGATTCGTGGCCAGGGCTTTCGATATCAAGATCAAAGAGCTTCTGCCCATCAACTAATGCGACGCGCAACTCTTCCTTTTGAGTTGCGTTAATCAACATTCTTTTCATTATATTGTACTCGTTTTTGTCGTTGTACTAGCGACTCGATTAGCGAGTTTGTACTGGCGGCGCCTGACTCCAAGTCTGATAACAAATGCAGCCTCACGGCTGGAATTCAGGAGTGCTATCTGGCAACACGTATTGTCCAACAGTATCAAGATGATTAGATCAGGAAATATACAGCTGGCATCACCGTTTCACGCGGCGGTATCTATCACACCAATAAAAAATCTATAATCGAGCAAGCTAAAAAACACTCCGGAGATAATAACGTCTTACGCCATTTGCTGCGCTTCTCGCCAGAGCTGTATGAATAATAGTCAGTTAGGTGATATTCTGTTCACCGTGTTACAAAAGTAGGCAAGTTTTCCTACTCCTGCACGCAATGATAGCAGGGTGACTTTTTTGCGGCAATCTGCTTTGCATGCGTGATACAATCAAAACCTATGAAAGATGATAAACCAAAAGTGCAATTCATCGAGATTACTGATGACTTTGCGGGCCAGCGGATCGATAACTTTCTCCGTGCTCGGCTTAAAAACGTTCCAAAAAGTATGATTTACCGTATTTTGCGTAAGGGTGAGGTTCGAGTAAACAAAAAACGCATAAAACCTGAATATAAATTACAGGATGGTGATCTTGTGAGGGTGCCGCCGGTGAAGGTGCCGGAAAAAGAAGATCAGGCACCGGTCAGCACCAAGCTCAATAAAGTTGCCGAGCTTGAGTCTTGTATTATCTATGAAGATGACCAGATGCTGATCCTTAACAAGCCATCGGGAACAGCGGTACATGGCGGTAGTGGTTTGAAGTTCGGTGCTATCGAGGCCTTGCGCGCACTTCGTCCTGATGCCCGTTTTCTCGAGCTTGTCCACCGTATAGACCGAGATACCTCGGGGATACTGCTGGTGGCTAAGAAGCGCTCTGCGCTGCGTCAGCTGCAGGAGCAATTCCGTAACAAGACGGTACAGAAATACTATTTTGCCCTGGTGATGGGCGAGTGGAAAGCCAGTTGCAAAAAAGTAACGGCACCGCTGATGAAAAACGAAGTGAACAGTATTGTCCGCGTTAACCCAAACGGGAAGGCGTCGGATACGCGCTTTAAAGTAATTGAGCGTCTTGAGCAGGCAACCTTGGTGCAGGCTAGCCCGGTGACGGGCCGAACCCATCAGATCCGTGTCCACTGTCAGTATACCGGCCACCCTATTGCCTGGGATGATCGCTATGGTGATCCACGTTTTGATGCGTATACGAAAAAATCGGGCCTCAATCGACTTTTCCTTCATGCGGCCAACATTAAGTTCAAGCACCCTAAAACGGAAGAGCTAATGGATATCAACGCACCGATGGAGCCGATGCTGACAAGAGCCATTGAGCAGCTACGGAAAAAATAGCGACAGAAGAAAGTCGCTAATAAAAGCTGCGCTGAATAGAGCGAGCCTATGGTGGGTGTATTGACTAGGGCGAGAAGCTGAGTTTGGCTTCTCGCCTTCTTATATTAGGGACGCTTGTTGCCCTGATTACAAAATCGCTACCCCTTGCTTGGCGAGCATCTCGCGCAGGGCAATCAGTGGCAGGCCAACCAGGGTATTCGGATCCCGGCCTTCTAATTTGTCAAACAAGGCAATGCCAAGTCCTTCGCTTTTAAAGCTGCCGGCACAGTTCAACGGATTTTCTCGCTGGATATAGTTTCGGATTTCTTGCTCGGCCAATGTTCTGAAGTGAACATGAAAGGGTTCGCAGATCACGTCGCTATCGCCAGTTACTGCATTATATAGACACAGGCCGGTATAGAAGGTGACGACTTGGCCACTTGCAGCCTGTAGCTGCCTGAAGGCGTTATCGGATGTATGTGGCTTGCCGACAATATGGCCGTTGATGACACATACCTGATCCGAGCCGATAATCAGATGGGCTGGGTAATCCTCTGCGCAGGCTTTGGCTTTGGCTTCGGCCAGCCGGGTCACGAGCTGCTCGGCAGTTTCATCGGGATGGGCCGTTTCATCAGTGTCTGGGCCAGCCGTCTCAAACGGGTATTGTAGCTTCTCTAGCAAGGCTTTTCTAAAAGGGGAGGTTGAGGCCAGGAGCAAAGGTTGAGTCATAGTTGTACCAAGATTATATGGGATTGTGTTAGTCTAGCGGCCGAATTTAAGTGGGCCATCTTTGCAGTTAGTCTGGCTAATGTAAGAAATGCAGCCATTAATTTCAAACTCGCGCCATACTGAAGGTGTGTTTGTCTAGCAATTGGGTTGGTTGTGTTTTAGCCATGTTTTGTGTGTTATTTGACCGCTTATATTACGAGGGGCAACTTGTTGTGAGTCAGGCAGATAACAGACAAAAAGGCGGAAATGTCCTCGATTGGCCAAGCAGGTTTAATTGCAGCTAAGTGAATTGGCTAAATGCTGTTAATTCGCGCACATTTCCTTTGACTCAAACTGATTAGAAGGCTAATATTCGCGCCCTATGCAAAAGGTAAAATTGCCGCTAACGGTTGATCCGGTTCGCGCAGCTCAGAAAAAACTCGACTATGATGGCATCATCAAAGCCGATTTGCTTGAGCGTTTGGCCGAGTCAACACAGAGCGTAACACGTGATGCAAACGTCACCTTATCATTTGACTTTGACCAACGTCACCTTGCATTTATGCGCGGTAGTGCAGATGTTGAAGTGATGTTGACCTGTCAGCGATGCCAGGAAGAGTTCAAACACCAATACAGTGTTGAATTCTGTTACAGTCCGCTCCTCAAACCAGAGGCAGCTGATGAGTTACCGGAAGCTTATGAGCCGGCTGACGTCGACGAAAACGGTGAGATTAACCTGATTCAAATCGTCGAAGACGAATTGATTCTGGAGTTGCCTCAAGTCGCTATGCATGATGAAACTGACTGTAAAGCCAGCGGAAACATGACTTTTGGTGAGATCCCCGTTGCTGATGAGCGTCCGAATCCGTTTGCAGTATTGAAAAATCTAAGTAAGTAATTTAACAGGAGTAGGGTTAATGGCCGTACAAAAGAGCAAAAAATCACGTGCAGCACGTGGCATGCGTCGTTCTCACGATGCACTAACAACTGCAGCTGTATCTGTAGATTCTGCAAGTGGTGAAACTCACCTACGTCACCACGTAACAGCTGACGGTTTCTACCGTGGCCGCAAGGTTATCAACAAATAAGGTTGAACCTTGAGTGGTCTAACCGTTGCACTTGATGCAATGGGCGGGGATTTCGGTCCTCAAGTAACAGTGCCTGCCTCCGTGCAGGCATTGTTGCAATAC
>NZ_JAKRFQ010000475.1 GCF_022347985.1 Photobacterium sp. OFAV2-7 | reverse complement strand
GTTTATAAACATTAAACCAGATCATTGTTTATCAACCACAAGGAGTCAATTAAATTAGTTCTTGCCGTTCAATTACCCAACATGACTTTCTTATGCTGTCTGAAATGTTCAAACAAGGTCTGTTCATTACCGCAGAGCTTCATATTAAACCTGACGTTGACTTAGATAAGGCCATCAACGCAATTCACCAGTTTTGTGATGAGATGAACAATGAGCCAGGATGCTCTTTTGCTTTGGCTCTCCAGGATCAAAAAGAACCTAGAAAGATCATTTTCTGGGAACGTTATGAAGATCACACCGCTTTTGAGCAACACTTTCAAGCCGACCATACCCAACGTTTTATAGAAGCCGGGCTCACTGATTTGGTTCAGGCATTCGAATCTAAACTACTCGTCAAGGAGCTATAAGCATGTCTCATACATTACAATGGGGGATCCTGGGAACAAGCTTTATCTCGGGCGTCATGGCCGATGCAATTCATAAAGAGGGGAATACCCGTATTCATGCTGTTGCCGGGCGAACCCCCTCAACACTCGAACAATTCGCACAAGACCATGATATCGCGACGGTAACATCAGACTTCGATTCTGTTATCAAAGATAGCAATGTCGATATTGTCTACATTGCTCTGCCCAACCACCTGCACCATGAATACATCATCAAAGCAGCCAATGCCGGCAAAGCGATTTTATGCGAAAAGTCACTGTCTGTTGATATGGAAAAAACGGCCGAGTCGCTGGCTGCCGTTGAGCAGAGCAACGTCTTCTTTATGGAAGGTTTGATGTACCTGCACCACCCATTCACCAGCAAGATCCTGGAGATGCTCGGCAGTGGCATCATTGGTGAAGTACGTTCTATTCAAGGACATTACTGTGCGTCCATCGCCCAGTTTGTCAACCCGGGCAGTAAAGGAGCACTGTACAACCTTGGCTGTTACCCAGCTTCACTGCTTCACCTCGTGATGCAGCACAGCTTTGGTAGCCAAGTTTTCGACAATTACACCCTTACAGCCCATGGCCGCCGGGGAAATGACGGCAATATCTGTGAATCTGCAGCAACGCTTCACTTCGACAATGGTGTTGTCTGCCAGCTTCATACTGCAGAAGATTATGGCCTGCAAGCCGGCTTTACTATTCTCGGTACTGAGGGCTGTATACAGCTAAAATCAAACCCGTGGCTGCCTGAGGCTACTGGTAATCAGCTCATCATCCAAAAGTACGAACAACAGGAAGAGATTGTTGAAATTGATGCCGACGGCGATGCTTTCCTATACCAAGTCAGAAAGACCCGAGAATACCTCGAAGCTGGTCTGAAACAGGCTCAGCGCCCGGCGGCACAACCCACTGACTCGTACCAAATTATGGAGTTACTAACTCGTTGGGAACAAGCCACCGTCTGTTAGTAGTAACACCAAATAACAATCAGGCCCGATGCACTTACGCATCGGGCCTGAACATTTAACCATGATGATTAACTAGGCTGGCTATGCCTGACTCGGCGTCGATATCTCCAACACGATACATTCCTGTTCACACAAAAAAGGGCCGTGAATTTCACCGGGCAGTCGATTGGCATAATGACCCTGCTCTAACCAAGTCCCATTGGTCTGATCATAAAGCCGACCGGATACAATAAACACCTCTTCGGGGTAATCATGACGATTTCGACCAAACGGTGTGGTATCTGCCCCCGCCTTGAAGCGGGTCAAACGGGTATAGTCACCCGTCGAATCATCCATGCTTAATGTCACTTGCTCTATCATGCCATCGGTTCCATCAAGCACTTGCCAACGGTTGCGACTCGACTCTGCCAGAACATTCCAATATTTTACTGCCCGCTTTGTCATAGACTAGCCTCCCTGCTTTTTTTACTCACTGCTATATAACAAATGTAGAGCAAAAATCTTCAACTACCCCAACAAAAACCAAGATGGTGAACAGCATCTCAAAATAACGAAACCTAATAAGCCGAATCCTAATTATCTGATACATCAATATAGGTAGTTATTACCTAGGTATTTAATCTGGATATAAAAATTCCTTCATGAAACTTTAACCCATCATTCACACTCAATCGATAGCATGCAGCTCAAACAACTAAGTCAGCAAAAATAATCAAAGGAAGACAAGTAATGAGCCGTTTCGACCAACAAGATCAAGTGCTTCACCCTCGTAACGAAGAACCTGCTTTCAACGCAATCATCAATAAGGGGCTAAGCCGCCGGGGATTTCTAAAATCTGCCACAGCAACCAGTACAGTAGCTTTCTTCGGTGCTTCACCTCTGTCTCAAGCTATTGCAGCACAAACAAGCAAGGATAACGGGTTAATTGGTTTTAAACAGGTTCCGGCTTCAACTGCTGACTCTGTAGTTGTTCCTGAAGGCTATCAGGCAGATATACTTATTTCATGGGGAGATCCTATCTTTAACGGTGCCCCGGCATTTGCTCAATCAGCCAACAGCCACGCGCAATTGCAACAGTTCGGCGACAACAACGACGGGATGACCTTCTTCCAGATCAGCGATGATCGTGCCGTGTTGTCGGTGAACAATGAATACACCAACTATGAGTACCTTTTTGCCCATCAGGGACAAAAGATGACTGCCGATGATGTAAAAAAAGCGCAAGCCGCACACGGCGTCTCTATCATCGAGCTATCAAAAATGAACGAGAAATGGGTAGTTAACAAAAATGGTCGGCTTAACCGCCGAATCACCGCCAATACCGAAATGGCGATAACAGGTCCGGCTGCCAGTCATGCTCTATTGAAGACCACTGCAGATCCTTCCGGTAAACTGGCACTCGGAACTTTCAACAACTGCGCAAACGGCGAAACGCCATGGGGAACCTATTTAACCTGTGAAGAGAACTTCAACGGTTATTTTGGCTCTGATGCAACCCCGGCACTCGACAGTAACTACCAGCGCTACGGTATTTCGAATATAGATGCCGGTTACCAATGGCATAAGTTCGATCAGCGTTTTGACCTCGCCAAGAACCCTAACGAGCCGCACCGGTTTGGCTGGGTTGTCGAAATCGATCCGATGAACCCGAACTCTACTCCGAAGAAACGTACTGCCCTTGGCCGCTTCAAGCATGAAAATGCCGCTGTCACCATCAACAATGACGGTCATGTTGTTGTATATCTTGGGGATGATGAGCGCGGCGAGCACCTGTATCGCTTCATCTCAAAAAATAAATACCAGCCTTCTAACCCATCCGCCAATCGTGATTTACTAGAGGAAGGTACACTCTATGTGGCCAAATTCGATGCCAAAGACGGCGAACTAAAAGGCCAGGGACAGTGGATTGAACTGACATGGGGTAAGAACGGCCTAACGCCGGATAATGGATTTGCGGACCAGGCGGAAGTCCTCATCTTTGCCCGCAAAGCTGCAACTCAAGTCGGGGCTACCACCATGGACCGCCCGGAGTGGGTGGCAGTCAATCCAAAGAACCAGCAGGTTTTCTGCACCCTGACCAATAACAAAAACCGCGGGGTAAAGACCAACCAACCAGTCGATGCAGTAAATCCTCGAGAGAACAACCCATACGGCCACATTGTTCGATGGTCACCTTCAGGTAATGATCACACAGCTCGCTATTTCGATTGGGATCTCTATCTCATAGCAGGTAACCCTACCGTTCATGAAAATGGCCTGATGGCTGGAAGTGACAATATTAATGCAGATAATATGTTCAACAGCCCAGACGGGATTGGCTTTGACAATGCCGGACGACTGTGGATTCAGACAGACGGAAAATACTCCAATACAGAAAACTTTGCCGGGATGGGTAACAACCAGATGCTGTGTGGGAACCCCGTAACAGGGGAGGTTCGCCGATTCCTGACTGGCCCTATCGCCTGCGAAATCACAGGCCTGACTTTCAGC
>NZ_JAKRFQ010000474.1 GCF_022347985.1 Photobacterium sp. OFAV2-7 | reverse complement strand
CTCCGTTTTTCATGAAACCGGCTGAGAAATGCTCACACTGCCAGAAGCCTCTTGGCTACTAGTCTTGCATTGGTGAGGGGCACGAGCACCTCACCAAACAACAAATCGCCTCATGCCGTAAGACCTTTGGGGCTATTTTTCCGACAAGGCCTTACCTGAAAACTGAATTCCCTGCCAACCGTACTTCATGAAATTTCGAATGTTTTTGTGATCATCCCCATCAGGGTTTTGGAGAACGTCTTCACGGTAGAAGTCGCCGAAACACGCCAATGTTTCTGCCTCAGAGAGTTGGTGAAGGTGTGCGAAGGCAAAGATGCGGCATGAGCCTTCGTTGCTGCCTGCTGTATTGACCAGCGTTTCGTTACCCAACCCATTGGAGAAGGTTGTGGGAGTATAGTGGTAGTGTTGCTGGATAATGTCGATGACAGTATCAAAGCCTATTTGTTCAGGGGACTGTTTGATCTTGTTGAGTAGCGCTTCCATGGCGGTACATCTCCATCATGTAGGTTAAGTCAGAAATTGATAATAGACGAGTAAGGAAACAGCTGGTATTCCGGCGGACAAAAGGGCCACCATAGCCCTTTTAATCTAATTGCGTTTCCTATCAGGCGATCAAGATAAGTGCAGAAGCTTAGCGTTGATTCTGCTTTCGTGCCTGCTGCTTTAACTCAAAATCAAGCTCATCAGGATAAACAACTAAGCCATCTTCATCCTGATTCGGGAAAATCACCACAGCCAGTTCGTCATCTTCCAGGCCGTGAGTCCAGCGGCTGTGCCATTTGTTCAGAGAAATAGCTTCGGCCTTACAAGATTCCCACTCTCCAGTTGCCCATGACTCAGCAAATTCCTTGTTCGGCCATACGGGAACACAATCTTCGTCGTCCGTATTTAACATGACACAGCCATGTTCATCAGTCAGAATCCAGATCTGGCGGTTAGAAACAACTTCTTTCACCAGGTACTTGTAACGCTTCTCCGCATCGTAGGCCTGGATAGCCGTGATCTGAGACGAGTCTAATGGGTTGGACATGTATTCATTCCTGTTACTGCTTATTTTAAGCGTTATAGCATAGAGGAAAATTAGACTTTAGTCATTGAAAGTGGCCCCGGCTTCTTAAGCCGGGGTGAATAGGAGAGGGGTTATTTCAGGGTATATGGGATACGAACGGAAAGTTGGAAATCTGGAGCATCTGCGGTAATGCCGGCTGTTGCACCAACATTGATGGTAGTATCTCTGTCGATGGCATAGTTGGCACCAAACGAGAGGGAGTCTAGCTGCAGTAGTTTAGCGTCACTGGCTGTTGTTCCATTGATTTTGGACTTTAGGATAGTTTTGTGACTTAAGCCGAGACTGAATGAGAACTTGGGGTTCACGGCAAAGCCCATACCTGCGCTAAATGCTATGGTATCGCCTAAGTCGATGGTATCGACGCGGATATTTTCAGTGTTGTCATCATCGTCAGTTATGTCGATATCGACCTCGACGTCATCTTTGATATTCCAGATATAACTGAAGTTCATGAAAATGACGGCGGGATCGATAGGCATGATCATGGTGATACCGGGCTCGATGCTGGGGAAGCCGGAGCCTGTAGGCAGCTCTTCAAAGTCATTCAGGCTATTAATAGGCACATCATAGGGTGACTTGCCCGTCGTGCTCTTGAAGCGTAGGCTGCCGATCCAGTAGGGGGCCTCTTTCATGTTTATCTGGTATTTGAAGGCAGCTTCAATATCGCCAATATCGTTACCGTCAACAGTACGCAGGGTTGCTGCATTAGAACCACTGTTCAGGTCCCGCTCAGAAATGGAATCAGTGCGGTAGACCCAGGGAATACGTGCCTCAACCTCTAGCCGGTTAGTGATGCCGTAACGCCCGGTTAGCCCGAAGGTTAGTGTCGTCCGATCAATATCACTGGCTCGTATTAACCCGACAATGAGCGAAGGAAGAACGGTATAGCCAACAACCGATACTGAGTTAGATGAGTTCTGGGTATATGACAAAGAAGTATCAAGAACGAAAGAGCCTTTAGGCGTCAAAACACCTGGTTGCTCGAGAATATCGGCAACGGTTTGTACTCGCTTGGGCTTTTCACTTTCCTTGGACGCCTTTGATTCTTCCGCCGAAGCAGCTATTGGAAATAAAGCAAGAAGCGCAATATAGCTTATTTTATTGAAAATACTCACGATTCCCTCACTTATATAACAAGTGTATGCCCCTAAAAAATCATATGAAGTTGTATGTTTATACTCATACAAGCTAATAAGAAAAGGGTAGTATAAATGAGAAAAAGTTGTCACCTGAGAATCTTAAATAAGTGTCTTATCACTGAGATGTTTACGTTACTTTATTATTTTAATTAAAGGTAAGAAAATTTCTCAAAAAATCAAATTAGTCATTCTAAAGTTGAGACAGTTTATTATCTTTAAGGCGTTATAAAGTAAGGTGATTAAAGCAAAAAACTTATATTCAAATAGCAGTGCTTTTATTAAAAATAATACAAAAGTACGAGTGGCGAAAACTATGATTAAGTTATCTCGCGAACTAACGCGAGTGATTATAAAAAATAACAACTCATTATATTTGGAGTAGGATCATGCGTAAAACAAATATCGCACTATTAGTAGCAGTTGTTAGCTCACCTCTAGCATTAGCAAATGACCCATATGATTACGGTCATGATCCATATGGTGGTTCAAGTTACGATTCAGGCTATGACTCTGGTCATAGTGACGCTGATAAAACAATTACAGATTCTTTTAACACAGATGTTGAAAAGACTTTAACTGTTACATACGAGAAGGATTTGACAGTTAAGGATAGTTTCAATGACGATAGTGATTACATGTTGCTGTATGATGTAAATAATAAAGACATTTACGAACTTACTGATAATAGTGAGTACGACAATAGTAAGCATATCACTATTGATATCGAAGAAAACTACTACATGGCAACTTCTTACCTAGACGGTGCCGTTACATACAGTGAAGTCACATACGGCGGTGCTTGCTGTGATGGTCATGGTTACTATGGTGATGGATATGGTGACCCAGTACAGAATACGCTGAATGTTACCCAGAGCAATACTATGCAAGATGCATTTACGGGAGCATCTGGTATCAACATTGCTGGTCAGAATGCGGGTAATAACTCGTTGGTTCAGCAAAGTGCTAGCACTAATGCAATGTTAACCAGTCAATAACACATAACTGAGGGTTGTTAATCAACCCTCAGGAGGAAGTCATGAAATATTTAACACTGATAGCAGTTGCTCTTTTTTCAAGTGGGGGTATTGCAGATGAGTTGGATATTCTAGCAAGCTCTGAAGCATTGAGTGATGATTTTATGACTCAGTCTCGTGGCGGTCAATACGAGTTGAAGATTGATAACATACACGCAAGCTCAGATATGTATGGCGATGTTGCAGGTAATGGGGCTTACAATAATACGACAGGTGACAATATTATTGACTCGGGGTCATTTAGTAATGCATCTGGTGTGTTAAATGTAGTCCAAAACACTGGTAACAATGTGTTAATTCAAAATGCGACCGTGGTTAACCTGACATTGAAGTAGATTGTTAGTTTATCTATGCTGACATATTAACAGTATGTCAGCGACCAATAAAACTAAAATAATGTTATTTGGTTTCGCAGGACAAGATAACAATACTTCTTTTGTTATATGGTTATGTTGTTACTAATTATTAGGATAATACACAAAAAGTAATGATATAACGTTATTGCACGGATATTAAAATAAAAACTGATAATGTTTGGAGTAATATCATGCGTAAAAATAAAATTATGCTGATTGCGGCACTTGTGGCTTCACCATTTGCCCTTGCAGATGACCATGGGTATGGTTATTACGACCACGATGGTGACATCACGATTG
>NZ_JAKRFQ010000473.1 GCF_022347985.1 Photobacterium sp. OFAV2-7 | reverse complement strand
AATACCCTGACGGCCGATTTCTGTATCCAGCCCATCGGTCAGGCGTTGGGTAACATCGGCCATTTGGGCTATCTCCAATGCTTGCCATAACTCATGATCACTAAATTGCGCTCCAAGGCTTAGGTTGTGTCTCATGGTGTCATTGAACAGCACCGGGTGCTGCAGCACAACGGCCATTTTGTTACGCAAGGCCTCGTAACCCACATCTTCGATAGGGCAGCCATTAACGAAGATGTCGCCCTGATCCTTTTGGTAAATCCCCAATAACAGCTGAATGAGAGTCGATTTACCGCCACCAGAGGAGCCAACAAGCGCTACACGTTTGCCGGAAGGAATCGTAAGGTTAAGGCCTCGTAGGACTTCCTTGTCTTCATCATAGGCAAAATGCAGATCACGCACATCGATTTGAAGCGCTTCTCCCTCGTTGAAAGGATTGACTTTCGGGGTTGGGCGCACTTCTTCTTCAAGGGCGATCAGACTATTCAGGCGTTGCATGGCTGCTGAAGCGCTATACCAGGCGAATTGGATCCCAAGCAGTTCCTGAACCGGACCAAGCATGAACCATAGGTAGCCAAACACAGCAAACATCTGACCAATGGTTAAATCGCTAAACAGAACCATCAGCATTGCCATTGCCCGGAAGAGCTCAAAACCGATTAAGAACAGAAGGAAAGAAATTCGTCCGGCTGCTTCCGACTGCCAGGCATACTTGTCGGCATCATGTCGAATGTCGTTGGCGCTCGACTTTAGCTGGGTAAGGAAATCCCGTTCGCGGTTGGCGGCACGTAGCTGATAGATCCCATCGAGTGTTTCTACCAGGCGTTGCTGGAATTTCTCGAAGGCCTGGTTTTCTTTTTTCTTAAGGGTTTTAACCCGGTTACCCATCATTTTGGAGGCATAGATAACGACAGGGTTGACCAATAGAATGAACAGGCCGAGCTGCCAGTTTAGCCACAGCAAAATAGCCGCTGTACCTATGACGGTAAGCAAGCCGATCAGAAAACGGCTTAAGGTATCCCCGACGAACTTATCGATAGTTTCGACATCGGTTATAAGGTGTGAAGTGATTCCGCCGCTGCCTCTCTCCTCGTATTGGCGCATGCTGATACGGCCAAGTTTGTCGATGAGATGCTGGCGCATTTTGTAGGTAATGTCTTTGGCGACCAGTGTGAACTGACGACTCTGGAGAATATTCAGCGCCTGGCTGCCTGCCCGCATCATGACGACTAGGAGAAGAACAAGCAGGATGTAGGCAGTTGGTTGCTGTAGTGATTCAGGCAAAAAAACGTTGAGAAATTGAATCCCGCCAGCCGGCTTGTCTAATAAAATTTCATCAACCATCAAGGGCATCAGGAGCGGGATAGGGACACTGATTAACGTGGCGACCAGCGCGATAATATTTGCCGCTACCAGCCTAGGACGGTGATGTTTTGCTTGCTTTATCAGCCAAGACCAGTTAATCATTTGATTCGAATTGCCTTTCACAGTGATAATGATTCCTATTACTAATGAGGGTTGCCATTCTAACGGCTATAAAAGGAGTAAGCCATGGATAATAAAGCAGCATTTTACAAACGACTCACTAACCAGGCGGTTTCACTGATCGAAGGCGAGTCAGATCTCATTGCTAATATTTCTAATATTAGTGCCTTACTCTATATGGAGTTAGAAGATATTAACTGGGCTGGCTTCTACTTTCTGAAAGGTGACCAGCTTGTACTTGGTCCATTTCAGGGTAATCCGGCTTGTGTACGTATCCCTGTCGGCCGTGGTGTATGCGGGACAGCAATTGCAGAGAATCGTGTTCAGCGCATTGCTGATGTGCACCAGTTTGAGGGACATATTGCCTGCGATGCCGCGAGCAATTCTGAGATAGTGATCCCGTTTACAGTAAAAGGGGAACTATATGGAGTATTGGATATTGATAGTCCAAATTTATCAAGATTTGACCAATCTGACGAGGATGGACTAGTAACTTTGGTTGAGGAACTACAAAAAAGGCTCTAATTGCATGCTTTCGGTGGTTTTTCAGCGTTAGGTAACTATAATAGCGAGACTATTTCTTTTTGATCAAAGTACTAACGGCGAGTTTCACTCGCATTTGTCAGGAAAGTCCATGGAAAACTCTGAAAAGCTAACGAACAGTAAAGAAGTGATTGCATACATTGCTGAGCGTTTCCCTAAATGTTTTACTGTTGAAGGTGAAGCAAAGCCTCTAAAAATTGGTATCTTCCAAGAGCTCGCTGAGCGTTTGAACGAAGATCCCAAAGTAAGTAAAACTCAGTTGCGTACAGCTCTGCGTCAATATACTTCTTCCTGGCGTTACCTTCATGGTGTTAAAGCCGGTGCAAGTCGTGTCGACCTTGATGGTAACGAGTGTGGCGTGTTGGAAGAAGAACACGTAGAACACGCTAAGAAGGCACTTGAAGAGAGCAAGGCTAAAGTACGAGCTCGTCGTAAAGAGCAAGCAGAGGCGAAAGCTGCTGCAAGCAAAGATGGTGAAGGTAAAGCGAAAAAAATTCGCGCAAAATCATCTAAACCAAAGAGCACTAAGCAAAAAACGACTAAGCTAAATAAAAAGCCTGCTGAAACGACCCGTGCACTGACAGCTGATGAAGTGAAAGTTGGCAAGAACGTTAGTGTTAACATGGGTAACGGAAACATGCCGGCGACTATCGTTGAAATCAATAAGGACGATGTGCGTGTTCGTTTAAACAATGGTTTGACCATGGTAGTTAAAGCGGAGCACCTTCGTTCGTAAAGGAGAATGCTCGACGTATGAAATGTCGATTCCGTTTCTCACTGATCGCTGCTGGCATGATGCTAGCAGCTTCAGCTCAGGCCCTAGAGGCCAAGTATTCGTTAAGTGATTTGCCGCAGCTTGCTCCTGAAAAGCAGCATGCTACAGCAAGTAAAAGGATAGCTTCGCGGTTCACCCGATCGCACTATAAGCAATTCACTCTTGATGACCAATTCTCTGCCAGCGTGTTCGATCGCTATATCGAAATGCTGGACTTCAATAAAAGCTTCCTTACAGCTTCCGATATCAGGCAATTTAAAAAATGGGAATACCAGTTAGATGATCAGCTCAAAAGAGGTGAGTCTACGGCTGCGTATGACATGTTTAACAAGTTGCTAGAGCGTCGTTTTGATCGCTATCAGTATGCATTGATGCTACTGGATAGAGAAATGACTTTCGATATCGATGAAGACTTTGTTCTGGATCGTTCTGAGCTTGAATGGGCAAAAGATCGCAATGAATTAAACGAGTTGTGGCGTAAGCGAGTTAAATACGATGCACTTAACCTGAAGCTTGCGGGTAAAGAGTGGAAGGAAATCAAAGAAACACTGGATAAGCGTTACAACAATGCGTTGAAGCGTCTGACACAGACTCACAACGAGGATGTATTCCAGATCTATATGAATGCATTTGCTCGTGAAGTTGATCCACATACCAGCTATTTGTCACCGCGTAACGCCGAACAGTTTCAGGCAGAGATGAACTTGTCTCTTGAAGGGATTGGGGCAGTGCTGCAGGTGGTTGACGATTATACCGTTATCCGCTCACTGGTAGCTGGTGGCCCGGCTTCGGCTTCCAAAAAGCTTGCGGCTGGTGATCGAATCATTGGTGTTGCCCAAGACGGCAAAGAGATGGTTGATGTGATCGGCTGGCGTTTGGACGATGTTGTTCAGCTCATTAAAGGTCCTAAGGGCAGTAAGGTTAAGCTGGAAATCTTGCCAGAGGGTAAGAATTCAAAAAGTTACGATGTCACTATCGTGCGTGACAAGATCCGTCTTGAAGACCGTGCCGTGAAGTCTTCGGTTAAATTCTCGCAGGGCAGAAAAGTTGGTGTGATTGAGATCCCTAGCTTCTATGTCGGCTTGTCTGAAGATACCAAGAAAGAGATC
>NZ_JAKRFQ010000472.1 GCF_022347985.1 Photobacterium sp. OFAV2-7 | reverse complement strand
ACAGAATTTGGTGCAACATCATCCTGACCTATAATCGTCATTGCTTAGATTGAGTAGATCGCGCCGCATTGTAAAATGCGGCTTTTTTTCGTGGCTTCCGGCCGGCTACTACAGCGACAGAAAGAAGAGCATCAGAAACGGCACCAGCAGGCTGAGGATAAACCCGCTAACTATCGCAATAGGGACACAGCGGATCCCGCCACTGTTCTGAATGACAGGCAGGGTGAAGTCCATCGCCGTAGCGCCGGCATAACCTATAGCGGTACTTGGATAGCGGCTGATCATGACCGGGATGAGGCTCAACGCAATGAGTTCCCTGAGCAGCTCGTTGAGAAAGGCGGCACCACCAAAAATTGGTCCCAGTCCGTCTCCCATGAGTATGCCTGCCAATGAATACCAGCCAAAACCTGATGCCATCGCCAGGCCATGGGTCATCGGAATATCAAGGATAGTTGCGGCAATGATCCCGCCGGGCAACGAGGTCAGAACAATGACCAACGCTATGGTGATCCCTTTTTTGTTGAGCAGAATCTGGCGCAAGGTCATTCCGCTATTGCGAAGCTGAATACCGATCAAAAACAGCAGGATCAACAGGATAACTTCGCTCGCTTTATCGACCCACTCGAGATCTATGCCAGTCAACAGGCCGACAACTAGTCCGCCGGCAACAACGAGTACAAGCTTGACCGACTCCATTATCATTTTCAGAAATGGCAACTGGCGGTGATCCTGGCTGGTTTCCGTCGGCCAGATCCTGTCGATCACAGGCAGGGCAAGCAAGTTACAGGCACTGATAGAAATAAAGAAGGTTGCTGTATAGGTAAGAATTTGATTCAGGTTCTGCCCTAGGTTATCTAGCCCCGCGAGACTTAAACCCATGAGCGCAAGGATCACCAAGACAAGGCGGCTGGTTTGTGTGTTGATAAAAGTCAGAACGGAGTCCTTGCCGACCGGTATTAGGTACCCGATCACCAGCGGCAGGAAGATATAGAGCATCCCTGAAAACATGTGAGTCCTTGCGGTGAGTGTTGTCTGCGGGTTTTCAGCATCATGCTGTACCCGAACATTTAGTTAAATCAATAAGCTACCACTTCTCGATGAGTTAAGTAGCTTATCAGTATCACTCAGACAGGGTCAATACAGCATTCAGGCAAAGTAAAGGGCGGGAGCACTTTGCGATGTCGGTGGTTAGAAGCCGCTGTTTTTGATGACATTGCGTATCTGGGAGTTGAACTCAGCGTCAGGCAGATTGGTGAGTTCGTACATCACCTCGGCACCGGCGAGATCCAGCTCCACGTGGTGTTCATCAATAGCATCATCGTTGCTTTTGAACATCAGTAGATGATTAGCCATACGGGCTATGTCCAGATAGCTGGTTTGCGGACGCTGGCCTCTGTAAGGCAGGGCCGTATTGCTGGCAACTTCCAGGTAATCATCATCAAATCCCCAGTGCTTGAGGATAATGAGGCTGGCTTCCTGGCAGCAGTGTTCGAAGACATATTTAGCAATATCAATATCGAGATAGTTACCGCTGTCCAAGTAGTTCTGATACTCGGAAACCAGACTAAAAAGACCAATATCAGCAAATAGGCCAGCCAATAGAGATTTTTCCTGTTCGACCTCTGCCGGTGTTTCAGGGTGGTTAATGAGCCCCTGAGAAACAAGAGCCATCGTTGCAGCTAGCTGTCTTGAGCGGATTGCACTTTGCATCAGCAGTTCATTGCAGCCGCGGCTGAAGTTGCTATTGCTCTTCAGCTCTTCAATGGCTTGCGCCGTAATAATATCTCTTACTCTCAAGATACCGAGCCTGCTTACTGCAGTTTGGATGTCGTGGCATATAACATTGCGCCGGTTAAACATCATGGTATTGGAGATCTTGACGATGGAGGCGGCCATACCGGGATCATCCAGTAACAAGTCAGCCACGTCGCGGATAGTGGTATCTTCTTCGTTGCACAAGGCATGAAGTTTCACAAGAACATCAGGAATGGGGGGAAGGGTAAGACGGTTTTGCCTGACGGCGTCTTTTACCAAAGAACAGAACTCAGATTCCAGTCCTTTAACGATTTTGTCATTTTCTGGTTTAAGCCAAAAAAAAGATACGTGTGCCATTACAACTACTAACTTGAACTCGAGGGCTTCATTCTATCTTGAGCCGTTGCTGATAGACAGCTGTATAACTTAAAAAAAAATTAAATCGTTACTAAACGTTACACTTATGCAATTTCTGTTGTTGGAAGGTTGTCGTTGTCGAGCAATTTAAGTAGAAACCGCACGGTGAGCTTTATACTTTCCTGGGTAAGCAACAGCTGTTTGTAGTGGACTTCCAGTGGGAGGATTTCGAGCCAGCGCTGGCAGACCCAGGTGAGGTTGTTATAGTCTGGTTTCGGATAAAGGGAGCCAATTTCGGGCATGGTGGCATAAAAGAGTTTCAGTTTTTCTGAAAGGCATAATGTCGAGGCTTCGATAGGGGCTGGTGTCCAGTGTGGGTAGGGTTCAAAATCTGCCAGTAACAAGCCGTCTTTCTCGACTCTTATTGCCAACAAGCGAACGGTTTGAATACCTTCGACCATGACACTGAGTAACCCACCTTCCAGCGCATTAAAGTCAATGATATGAGCCTCGGTGGCAATCGCTGGTATCTTTTTTATCTCGTCGTGTTCTTCCGACTCATTGAGCATACATAGCGCAAAACTTCTTTTGTTTGCAAGAGACTGTTTGACCATCCGAATATATCGTTCTTCTGCAACCGTTATTTCTAGCCTTCCGTTCGGAAGAATGTGGTTGGATGAAGGAAAGAGTGCTATGTCTACCATGATATACCCTCCACTTATTATTAATAACCATAGTCTTTCTGACAAGAATAACGATAGTGCGAAAGCGAATTGCGCTGGTCATTTTGGGAGTTCAGGCGCAAAAATTATGGTCAATTTTTGTCACTTTTTACTTAATTCGCGACGTATAATATGCTGCAAATCTCAAATCTAACTGTTCGTTGTTTCATATGTGGAAATAAATAATCTGATGTGGCATTGTCAATTTGTTGACGCATTTTGATATAAGTTACTTGAAATTAAACGACCATTAACGTTTATCGGGGGAGAAGCTTGTGCGATCGATCAAGGATGACTTATTTAATTATCTTCGCGAATTTGGCCACTATGAAAAACGCTCTATGTTTGGTGGAACGGGTATTTTCATCAAGGGTGCCATGTATGCAATATTGACTGAACAGTCGATGTTTTTACGCGGTGGTGAATCGCTAGATACCAAGCTGACTTCTTTTAACTGTAGTAAGTTCAAACACATAAAACGCAGTACAACAGCTGTGGTTAACTACTATGATGTGACGGAGCTTTATTTGAATGACAGGGCCGAGTGTGACGAACTGGTCAAGCAGTCGATTAAAGTCTCGACAAGAGAGAAAGAGTTCAAGTCTTCAGAGCAGAGCAAGCGCCTGCGCGATTTGCCCAATATGCGTCTGACGCTCGAGCGTATGGTGAAAAAAGCAGGTATTCCGGATGTAAGTAGCTTTATCTCATTGGGAGCGGCAGAAGTCTACCGTAAGGTGCGCACCTCGCACGGCAAAGCTCTTGATCTGAAACTGCTTTGGATGTTTGCCGGGGCAATAGACGGTTGCCACTGGACTTTGCTAAAGGATGAACAGAAAGAACGTTTATTGCGCGAAGTCGAATAAGACGCAATAGATACAAACTGGGTAGTATTGGCCACCATATTTTGGTGGCTTTTTTTGATGTAAGATAGCGGTAACCTTCTGTTTAGTGTAAGCCCCTATGCGACTACCCAAACTCACTGGCCCGGTGCTATCCGGGTTGCATTGTTTTCTGATTGCTGCCGAGCAAATGAGTTTCACCCGGGCTGCAGAAATTTTGTGCCTGACCCAAAGTGCTGTGAGCCA
>NZ_JAKRFQ010000471.1 GCF_022347985.1 Photobacterium sp. OFAV2-7 | reverse complement strand
CTCGAGCAGACTGGCTCGTTATAGATAGCCTCAAACAAAGTTATATTACTTTGTTTGAGGCTAAAGCCACATAAGCGCTATAACTTAACTCAAGTTACTCGGTGCCAAATGCTTTATACACTTTGCTAATAAATAAATCTTTCTGCTTCATGTTCATCAAAAACTTGGACGTCGTCACCGCAAAGGGCAGTTGTGCAACCCCACTCTTTTGCCCTGTAGGTATGAGTGCCATTAAGGGGTTACGCTTGTAGCCCTTGGTCTTTTTATCTTTAGCATCACGGATGATCAACTTTGCCAAGTAACTGCCTTGCTGCTGGGCAAGGTAGCCTAGCTTTGCCTCCCCCACATCAGCAACATCCCCAAGGGCATAGAGGTTTTTCTCTCCTACAACCTCAAGCTTTTCATTAACCTGGATATACCCATGCTCATTTAACGCATCGGATAAATGCGGCTTTAAGAATTCACTGTTTGGCAATATACCCGTCGCTTCAAAAACCAAATCAGCATCACTTACTATGCCTGTATTTTCATCGACATATTGCTGCTGCGTTTTTCGGTATCTGCTATTAAATTGGACTTCGACCCCAAGAGAGGTTAACTGCTCAAGAGATTTACGCTGAGCCTTTTCTCTAAAACCAGTGAGCAGAGCTCCTGTGTTATGGGCTAAGGTGATATTTTTTTCCGGGAATGCATAAGCAATCTCACCCGCCAATTCGACACCGACTACGCCACCGCCAATCACTAACACCTTGTCGGCACCTTCCAGCCTAGTATGAAAATCACTGAATTCCGTATTACGTGCCTCGATATCCAAGGCTACATTCGATTTTGCAACTGGCATGCCTGGATAGCGAGTACCCGATGCAATGACTGCACGCTTGAACACTATGTGTGTACCATTTTCCAATAACACCGATTCTCTCGACAACTCCACGACACCATTTTGAATGAACGTACTGGCAAGAAAGTCCTGATACTTTTTCCTCGCCCTGTCTCGTGTTTTTTCCGGGTCAGCAACATTTCGCAAAGTGGCAAAGGTGACTTCGAAGTAATCTTTCTTATCCACCAATGTTGTCTTTATGCCATTTTTCTCTAATTCCTGGGCAACCGAGACGCCTGCAAAACCGCCACCAATAATTAACACATCTGTCTGTATCACCGCTCGTTACCCCTATGTTCTCATCGAGACTGTTCGATATCGCTACTTGCGACAAGACTATCCAGTATCATTTATGCGGTAAATGAGCGAATATACACGTCATGTGTGCATTTTTGCGACGATTGATTGATGGATAAATGGAACGAAATCAGAACGGCCTATAAATTAGCCAAATTGAGAACCCTAAGTGCTACAGCTCTGGATATGGGCATTCACCGCTCAACAGTCATGCGACACATTGATGCCCTGGAAGAACATTTAGGGGTTATTCTTTTTCAACGCAATGATAAGGGCTACATTCCTACCGAAGCAGGACTCGATATCATGCGTTTGGGGGAAGTCACGGAGAACCACTTCTCACAACTGTCCTCACGATTAAAGAGCAAAGAGCAGCAGTTAGAAGGTACGATTACTATCACCAGCATTAGTGAAATGGCTGCCATGATTATGCCTGTGATAAAAGAATACCAGTCCCGTTATCCCAAGATGCGAGTTGATTTCATAGGCGACATCAGAAATCTTAACCTTGAGTATGGGGAAGCCGATATAGCCATCAGAAGCGGAGGAAAACCCACAACACCAGATAATGTTGTCCTGCCTTTCGCAGACATTCAACTGACGTTGTGTGCACATAAAAACTATATAGAACAGTATGGTTTACCCACTGAACGTGACTTCACTCATCATCACTATATCGCATTAAAAAGCAGGCCAGAGCATCTCACCTGGAATGAATGGGTTCACAACCATATCCCTGAAAATAACATTGTGTTCTTATGTTCCAGCCAGCAAGTGCTAACCCAGGCAATACTGAACGGATGTGGCATCGGCGTTCTTCCCAAGCAGACAGTCAGTGATATCGATACTTTGCTAGAAATTCCGATTCACAATGAGTGGTCAATTTCCACTTGGATTCTTGTACACCGGGATATGTTCAACATTGCCAAGATTAAAGCTTTTGTCGATATCTTACGAGAACAGAAAGAGTTTCCTATCAAGGTGCTTTAACTAAGCTCGCGGTTGGTATAGCGCCAATCTTAACCCCAAAACTTGAAATATTAGGTAACGTACAGTTGTGGTGCTCCCGAATTTGTTGCCCTGTCGCATGCCCTTTATCATGGGTAGTATGTGCATCAGCGACAAGATCAACCGAATAACCCAAACCCGCAGCACGCCTTGTGGTGGTATCGACACAAAACTCTGTCGCATAGCCGCAAATGATCAAATGTTCGATACCTGCCTGTTTTAGGATGGTTTCTAGCTCTGTATTCAGAAATGAATCTGGTGTCGTTTTGCGAACAAACTTATCGTTTGGTTCGACAACTAAACCACTCTGCAATTTCCAGCCATCACTTCCGAACTCAATAATCGAATCTGGTTGCTCATGCTGAATAAATATAACGGGGTGGTTGTAAGCACGCGCCCACTCAGTTACCTGGTTTATGCGCTCTACCACTTCCTTCGCTTCAAAAGGCTGAGGAGCAGGATCAATTAATACACGCTGTACATCTATTACTAATATGGCGGTTTTCATAAGACTCCTTTCATCATACTTGTCACAGTCAAGCTAAGGCTTACTACTTGAAAAGTGGCTTGTTACCCAATGTTCACTTTCAGCAACGAAGACGGCTCACTCAATACAAAGTTTGCCCAGATATGATCGTAAACATCTCTTTGCCCAGGGAATGAGACCAGCGCCTTTGCTTCATCCAACGTGCACCAACGATACTCCGTGTGCTCCGAGTTTAATGAAACTGCTTGATTCAATGGGCATTGCACAACAAATACAGGGATAATTTCAATAATATTCAGATTCGCTTCGTAGAACTGTTCAAAGCATTGAGCATTGTATAGCTCTGTAACTCCTATCTCGGTTTCTTCGTGAAACTCACGAATTATTGTTTGCCAACCGGTTTCACCCTCTTCAATAGACCCCGCCACATGGCACCAGAAGCCACCTTTGGTTCTCTTCATGAGCAACATTTTGACTTCGCCATCAACCTTTGAAAGCGCGACACCGGAGACCACCGATGAGTTTAATGGAATCATGCTTCCCCCCCTAGTCAGCTAGATTTTACTTAGCAACTACCAATTAAAATCAATAACTTAAATAAAGCCGTTCATATTAAGACTAGAAAGATACCAAGGCAATGACTTTCAGGTTAAAAGATAATAAACGCTAACCCCATCACTACCTGTTGCTAAAGCACTCACTTATTAGTTCACGGGCAGATACAATCTTGTTTGTAAATGTGCATTTTTCTGAACATATCAATCTCCTAAGATGCTAACCGAACTCGCTTGATATGTATTACGGAGAATGTCATGAAAAAACTAGCCCTACTTGCGGCATCAGTATTGCTTGCTAACGCAGCCACTGCTGCAACCACCGCGCCTTTAACACTGGATGTCTATAACGCTGATGGAAACAGCTTCCATGTCAACTCCACGCTTGTTTACGGTGACACTGAAGCCCTGCTTATCGATACCGGTTTTACCAAAGCCGATGCATTAAGAATTGCAGCCAAGGTGATTGATTCAGGCAAAGAACTTAAAACAATTTTCATTAGCCAGGCAGATCCTGATTACTATTTCGGAGCAGAGGTACTACACGGCCTGTTTCCTAAAGCAGAGATCATCACCACACCAGCTGTTAGAAAAGTTATCGAAGAAAAACTTGCCGGAAAGGTAGCCTATTGGGGGCCGAAGCTCGGCTCAAATGCGCCCGTCACGCCGGTTTTACCTGCGGCATATACAGAAAAGACACTG
>NZ_JAKRFQ010000470.1 GCF_022347985.1 Photobacterium sp. OFAV2-7 | reverse complement strand
TTTCCAAACGCTCGAGTTGAAAGGTATTATCATTTATATGATGAATTGCTGAGTTTGTCAGGATTTTCTTGGTGGATTATCGTTCTTTCAGATAACCCAGATGTTTTCTACTGTAATAACGCAATGTGCGATATGTTCAACCTTGATTCAAGCTTGGTCCAACATTCCGTAGCCAGAACATGTCCGATTGCTGGTGATTATAATAACAACATTGCCATCCAAAACAATAAAGTAGCCCAAAGTGTCTTACATGAATTCAACCAATTAAGACTTAGTAAGCAAGATGAATACTTCAATATGTTTCCCTATTACGATGAAAGAAAGATGAAGTATTATTTTTCTCTAGTAGAGCAAAAGCACTGGTTAGAAATGAGTCCGGTAACGCTAGCCTGTTACTTGGCGTAATAGAACCGGAAGTAGCCAGTGCTGAATTGTATAAGATAGCTTCAATTGATTACTTGGCAGGGCTAAAAAATAGGAGAGAATTTGATAACCAGTTAACATTTTTTATTAATCTGGCCCGAAGAGAAAACAGGTTTGTTTCACTGATTATGTGTGATATTGACAACTTTAAGCAATATAATGACTTTCATGGTCATTACGCAGGAGATGAATGCCTTGTTAAAGTTGCCTATTCAATATCAAGAAGTTGCCATCGTACTATGGGTGTAGTCTGTCGGTACGGTGGAGAAGAGTTTGCCGTAATCTTGTATGGCAATAAAATAAATGTTGCAAACCTAGCTGAAGATATCAGACAGGGAGTTTCTTCTATTAATATCCCTCACCGATGTACTGATCAATCATCTGTAACATTAAGTGTTGGCTATGTCTCAGTTATTCCAAAGACAGAAACTAATCCTAAAAGCCATATTGAAAAGGCTGACCTTGCCCTCTATCAAGCGAAAAAAAATGGGCGAAATCAATGTGTTCCGTTTATCTAGCCCAATACATAACGGGTAATAAGGAAAATTGCACGTATATGGTCAGATAAAATTCCAGAAAAATCCCTAGTAATATTTATCAAGGTTAAACGAACATCATGTTGTTCTGTTCAATACTCTCGAAACGCTCTATATTGCACCTTGCTATAATAATTTACACTTTGACACGCCAGCTAGTTGCGCTCAAACTCATGTATGAGCGCTAATAAATTTAAACAAACGTTAGTATGTTGCCGATAGCCTATACCTTAAAATGCCGGGTGATCTCTGTTAAATTGCTTGTAATACAATTTAAATTTGAGGCTGTTTCAACTGCTTGAGACGACTCTGAGGTGACCGCGTTTGATGAGTCATTTATAATAGCAATATTATTATTAAGCTCCCTCGTTACTATATGCTGCTCTTCTGCAGCACTCGCAATCTGAACATTCATCTCATAAGATTCCTTAATTGAATCATTTACTTTCCGTATCGACATTCCAACCTGATCAGAGAGTTCTACTGCACGACTAATCATCTCTGCACTACCTTCAATTGCGCTCGTCAGATCATCACTTCTCTCTTGGATCGCCCTAATCATAGAATTGATCTCTTCTGATGACTCTTGAGTTTTCTGAGCAAGATTCCTTACCTCATCCGCCACTACCGCAAAACCCCTACCATGTTCACCAGCTCGTGCGGCCTCAATCGCGGCATTAAGAGCAAGCAAATTTGTCTGTTCAGAAATGCTCACGATCACATCCAGAATTGTGCTAATTTTTGCGCTATCTTCCTTTAAGGAATCAATTCTCGTCTTAATGCCAATGTTTTCCTCTTCCACTGAACGAATTGAGCTTATCGTCCGCTCAACCAAATTCTGTGACTTCTGAGATATTTCTGTAGCGTCCTGAGTGACAGTCTGAGTATCAGCAGCACTTGCTGCAATCTCATTAACACTAGCCTGCATCTGCTTCATAGAAGCAGCTAGTTCTGTGATTTCTTGCTGCTGATTTCGCATGCTTATGGAGTTTTGCTGAGAAGCGCCAAGTACATTATTGGAAGCTAATTCAAGATCTCCCGCAGATTGTGATAGTTTATGTACAGTATTACTCAGTGATTCCTGCATGCTTGAAAAAGAACGAGCCAGCATACTAATTTCATCGACTTTATAGCGTCTTAAATCGATATCATTTTTGAGATTCCCGGAAGCGATCTGCTGAGCGTAACTCGCCATTTCTTCAAGTGGCGTACTAATCGATCGCTTTATGAATACTGATGCAAATAGCAGGGTAAGCACAACAATTGATATTGCTACAAATACTGATGTAATTGCAGCAGCTCTTGATGCAGAATTAATATAATCTACAGGAACCTGCACACCCACATATAAATTTGCTTCCTCTGAAAACATAATGTATTCAAAATGACCATCAATTTCAGTTAACTTACCAAGCTGCGAACTAAGGAAACTTTCATCGTAATGCGTTATATCGTAGATGTTTTGGCCAATATTCTTCTCATCACTACTGCCAATCACATATCCATCTTTCCGAAATGCTACGGTTTTGTAAGCCTTATTTTCTATCATATGGCTCACCAGTACAGACAGATCATTCATCGGCTTATTTACGTTAAGCATACCGATAATATTACCATTACGCTTAATGGGTTCTGCCCACGCTATAACAAGCTCGCCTTCAGAAGATTTGTATGGCTTAGTAATACAGAATTTACCTGTATTCATCACGCACTGATACCACTCTCGGGTAGTAATATCTAACTTAGAAATGGGTAATAACTCACCGGTCATCAAAGCGATCCCTTCATCAACTAATCCAGCATAGGAGACCAAAGAATTAGTACTTGTTTTTATGTCGGTAAAAAAACGCCCCTGCTGTTCATAACTTGCATTCTCGTCATAGACTTTAGCCGCGAAATTCAGAGATGACTTAATTGATTTTGCATACGCATCAATAGACGAAGTTATTTCACGATTATAATTGACAAGCTGATCAAAACTCCCTTCTTCTGAAAGCTCATTTATCTTTACATAACTTAAGCTTGCTACTACTCCGCCAACTAGCATAGAGCTGATCATCAATAGCAAAAAAAGCTTACCCTTAAGAGATGTTGACGACATATTTGTCATATTTTTTACCTTGAAACCTGTAAGCAATCGTTTTCAGATCTAAAAGTAACATTTTATACAGAAATAGACATACATCAACATCAAGATGTCCACAAAGTGACATTCATATATGCTACAAAACATTTAAGGATGCATTCAAGTAACGTTGACTCCTAGCTCTGATAGCCATCATCGTCATTTGCTGATTATTACCAGCCACAAAATAGGAAATTCGTCCGATATCATCGCAATATTTTTGAGGTGTCTTAGTTCTAAAGTAGCCTGACAATTTCGCATCAGGCTGAAATCAGTGACGGAGCGGCCGGACTTGCGATCAAGCGGGGCTCATTCGACCGCAGGGCGAACTTCAACTTAAAACAAACAAAAAAGCCTCGTCATTTCTGACGAGGCCTCATGTAGTGGTGGAGCGGATGGGACTCGATGGTCCGGCATTCCGGCCCGTGAAAAAGTGCGCAGCACTTTCTGGAGCGTTAAATATGAAAAAAGCCTGACGCTTTCGCATCAGGCTTAAATCATTGGCGGAGCGGACGGGACTCGAACCCGCGACCCCCGGCGTGACAGGCCGGTATTCTAACCAACTGAACTACCGCTCCAATTCTTTGTGAAACTCGGCTTGCGCCCAATTTCTAGAATATGGCGGAGAGATAGGGATTTGAACCCTAGATACGCTACAAACGTATGCCGGTTTTCAAGACCGGTGCTTTCAACCACTCAGCCATCTCTCCGTAAGTGCGGTGAATAATACGGATTTCGGTTTTTTCTGTAAAGCCTTTTTTGGCAAAAAAGTGACAACTGCTCAATACGGAAACAACTCGCCTCTATATCTACCATTCGCATGTTGTACTCGGTTGTAATATAGTCATTATCACTCATC
>NZ_JAKRFQ010000469.1 GCF_022347985.1 Photobacterium sp. OFAV2-7 | reverse complement strand
GTCACCTGTTGCATTTTCAATGTTGTGCCCTCGATGGAATATTCTTTTTTTCATCCACACTCCTCAACAAAGTTGAGTCAAATCGCTGTACAAAAAACAAGCATCAAAAAAATAATCTCTTGAGATAATAAGTATTGTTACAAAAACTCATTAAATCCAGTGTTATTGAAGCATTTAGTTGCTCATTTGTCTTCTTGTTAAGCTTATAAATTTGTTGTCAGTGTGATTTTTTTACTCTTCACTATGTACTAATTTATGTTTGGTATATCTTTATAATTATAGTGCATTAGAAGGTTATCATTAAATGGCCAAGAAAATCCCACCTATCGATAATGAAGAGCAGCTGCACCTTAGCATCAAAACATTCGCTGGGCTTATCGAATCTACGGAGCCATGGGAAGAGCTTACGCACGGTCAATATGCGAAAAATACGCTCGTTGCTTTTAAGAACGACTGGAATAGCTTTGTTACTTTCTGCTTAGAAAATAAAGTGCCATGCTTGCCTGCAAAGTCGGATACAGTGCATAGGTACATCGACTACATGTCACGCTCTCGAAAACTCGCCAGCCTAAAGCGTTACATGGTAACAATCAGTTTGGTGCATCGCTGCCATAATCTTACCGACCCTTGTTCCCACACCGAAATACGCCTGGAGATGCAAAAGCAGCAACTCGAAAAGCATGACGATTATCGTAATGCCTCAGCATTTCGAGACGAACACTTACAAAAGCTTCTTTATCAGTTTGAGCTTTCCACCAAAGTGAAAGATATCCGCGACATGGCGATATGGGCCGTCTCATTCGAGGCAATGCTTAAACGCAGCGAGCTTGCTGCACTCACGATTGATTCGTTGGAGATACATGCAGATGGTTTGATTGACCTCTTAGTTAACGGCAGAAGCATTGCCCTTAGTTCTGTATCGTCTAAAGCATTACAGCGATGGCTTGTTATAAGCATGATTTGTGAGGGCTTTGTTTTCCGTCGTATCGATCGCCATAGCAACATAGGTGATAAGCCGCTGGATCACTCATCGATTTATCGTGTATTTCGACGTGCCAGCGATGAATTAAGCCTACCGTCATCCGCCCTATTCTCCGGACAGTCTCCACGAGTTGGTGCCGCTAAGGATTTAGCCGATTCAGGCCTTTCTATTAGCGAAATTCAAGATCAGGGACGTTGGAAAAGCCCGGCAATGCCGGCCCAATACGTAGGCAATACCGATCGGCATGATAAAGAGATCGCCAAGTATGTTAAGCCTAAGCCATGGGATAAATAAGTATGGTATTGAATATAGAGACAAACAAAAAGTTATAGTGCGTTAGATGGGCTTTATTAGGAATACTACTGCTCTGAAGGACTATCAGCCCAATGTTCTCTTGGACCTTGTTGGATATCAATCAGTACAGTGATCCGTTCAAACAGTCGTTGAAGCGGCTTTAATTCGCCAAAGTAACCCATTTGGTTGGCGTCGACCCATTCTTTAAGGTTTATACCTTCCCAGCACACTTCATAGCCGGCATTAATCGCTAGGATTTCGAAAAAGATACGTTGCACCCTGCCATTTCCTTCACGAAATGGGTGGATTATATTCAGTTCGCAGTAATAGTGCGCCATACGTTTGATAAACGTATCGAATGGCAAACCACAAAGAAAATCTTCTCGCTCCAGTTCGTTGAAAAGTTTTTCTGCTTCACGCTGAATATTCTCCATATGGCAAAACCGCGTTTGCCCTTTTGTAATATCAACCTGGCGTATTTGGCCGGCCCATAAGTACAAGTCCTGGAACAGGTGTTGATGGGTTTTTTGAAGATAAGCCAGATTGAATTGATCAAACTCGGGCACAAAGTGTTCAGCCCGAACGCGAGTAAAATCTCGTTCTGCAAGCTCAAGCTCGTCTTCATCCTTGATAGATAAGCGATTCTTGAGGGTAGTCGTACCGGGATAACAGTCCGGGTCTTGGTTTACACCATATTTATCTCGCATAGCGCTGTTTTAATCTGGCAATTTTAACGGATTCTGTAGATTGATCTATGTCGCTATCCATCTTTGTTGGCTCAACATCGAAACCTTCAAGCTGTAGGCTCGCCCTGTAATTTCGAGCTCGCAAAGCTTCAAACCGTTCACGTTTTTGTTTCGTTGTCAGCATATTTTTCCTTTTTGCATCTATACCCAGTATTGCACCTCCAGACAGAATCGCCAATTTGGCCGGGGGAAAGCTCTCCTCCGGCCAAAGCGTAGTTTATACTGCGGCCGCTTTAATAGCTTTCTCCAGATATACGCTAAACGAGTGGCCATTATGCTCCAGCATTTGAGGGAACATTGAGATTGGCGTCATACCTGGGAAGGTATTAATTTCGTTAAGCAAGATCTCATTATCTTCACTGAGGAAGAAATCAATGCGTGACAGATCTTTCAGCTTCATCTGTACAAACGCTTTACGCGCATAGTGACGGATCTGTTCAACTTGTTCTTCAGTCAGATCACGAGCTTCAACCGTTGTTGTAGAGTGGCTGTCTGAGCTGTACTTCTCTTCATAGGTATAGAACTTGTCTGCCGGACACGATACTTCACCTGGCTTGGTGATCACCAACTCATCGCCGTATTGATAAGCAGCGATTTCAAGCTCACGGGGCTTGATCGCCTTTTCAATAAGAACTTGATCGGAATAGGTAAACGCCTTATTTACCGCATCGGCAAGTTCAGAAATGTTCGCGACATGGTAACAACCGACCGAGGAGCCCTGACAAGCGGCTTTAATGAAGACCTCTCCCCATTTTTCCAAAGCGGCAGCAGCTTGTGCATGTGCCACTTCGTTATTATCACTCAGGAAAACGTAAGGCGTATTTGGAATGTTCAGCGCATCAAACCACAGTTTGGTAGTGATTTTGTTGAAGCAGTTGGTGCTGGCCTCTGCGCCACAGCCGAAGTATGGCAGTTTCGCCATATCAAGAAACGATTGGAGATCACCGGTTTCGCCTGGATAGCCGTGAACACATGGGATCACATAATTAACTTGCGTCTTCTGATCGCCAACTTGCAATGAACGGTCAAGATTCAGCTGACAGTGAGTACCTTCATTGTCAAACCAACCGCTCTCTTTCATTTCAACACGGGTGTAGGTAATGCCATCAATCTTCTGGAGCTGCTGTTCCACAAAGTTAGCAGAAACGAGAGAAACTTCGTGCTCGGCGCTTCCGCCGCCGCACAATAATAAAACATGGATTGAGCTCATTATCATCCCTTGTAGTACAAGCCGGCAGATCTTGTCTTGCCAGCCACTTATTTGTTCAGCCTAACGTCAAAGCGTATCTCCGCCCATGCACGCTCAAGCTATCATTCTGTCTCAATAGTAATAAAAAAAACGGGCGTATTGCACCTTACAGATCAGTTATCAGTGAAATATTTCATTAAATTAACATTGGTTAAGCATAAAAGTCGCGATAACTAAATGAAGTTAACGTTTTCAGCTGCCTAGATGACATTAATTGAACATCATGACTTCTGTCTGATCTTCCGGATATAAAAAAAGAGAGCAAGCTTGCTCTCTTTTCCATTGATTAGTTCAGCTTTGTGAGCTTAGGCGTCGGTGATGCCTTAATCTCTTTCAGGCTGCGGATAAACGGACCGTAGTCTTTTACGTTTTGTGGCAGTGCTGCCAGAGCCCTTTTTGCCTGGTCGCGTGTATCAAAGTGACCGTACAGTAAGGTGTACCATGGAAGGCCATCAAGCTCTTTCTTGTTCATCCAAACAGGCTGATCCGATGGCAGTTTATTCATATAAGGTCGGAAACCTCTATTATGGCTCAATGCCAGCACCTGAATTGTGTATCCACCAGAAGCAGCCTTGGAATACTTGTAAACAGGCTTCTTCGGCTTAGGCGTTTGCTTTTTAGCCATTTGCTCTTCAGGATGCTGAGGCGATATTTTGACAACCTGCTTTACCGGTTT
>NZ_JAKRFQ010000468.1 GCF_022347985.1 Photobacterium sp. OFAV2-7 | reverse complement strand
CTCCTTTGGGGACTTCGATACCGTGGGCGGCCAACTTGAACTGGTGGATCAGTGCTTCCATCGACTTTTTGACTTCGGTTTTATCGCTCGGAAAGGCAATCTCCGGGGCGTCAATTTGAAAACGGCCTTCGGGCATCTGCTCGAGGCACTGCGAGATCATTCTCAGGCTTTGTTTCATCTCTTCCATCCGGCACCACCAGCGGTCGTAACAATCGCCGTTGTGGCTGACAATGACGTCAAAATCGAGCCGGTCATAGATCTCATAAGGCTTGTCCCGCCGAATATCCCAGTCAACACCTGAGGCGCGCAGGCAAGGCCCGCTTAGTCCCCAGTCGATGGCATCTTCCGCGCTGATCACACCAATACCTTTGGTGCGTTTGGCAAACATCCGGTTATTGCTCAGTAGTTGTTCGTAATCAGAAATTCGCTTGCTGAAAATCTGGCAAAATTCTGCTGTCCTGTCGGTGAAACCGTCTGGCAGATCTTCGCGAACGCCACCGACTCGGCAATAACTGCTCATCATTCGACTGCCGGAAACCATCTCCATCAGATCCATCACCATTTCCCGTTCACGCATGGTATAGAGTAGGGCCGTCATAGCGCCCAGATCCATGGGCAGGGCACCGGTGATCAGCAGGTGACCGGAAATACGTGACAGCTCAGCCATTAATACACGAATGTATTGCGCTCGCTCTGGGGCTTCTATGCCCAGCAGGCTTTCGACTGCCCGGACAAAGCCTAGGTTGTTGGATGCCTGACACAGGTAATCGAGCCTGTCGGTCAGCGGGATGGTTTGCGTATAGGTGCCGGCTTCGGCCATTTTCTCAAAAGCTCGATGCAGGTAGCCGATAATGGGATCAACCTTGACAATACGCTCGCCCTCCCTTTCGAGCAGTATGCGCAATACGCCGTGGGTACTCGGATGCTGCGGCCCGAGATTAAGCAACAGATCTTTGGTCAGGCCGTCATCGGCGTTGAGTTGGGTTACAGCGGTCACCTAGCTGTCTCCTTCCGGTTCTGGTTCACCAAAGGGATTCAAATCGTCTTGATAGCCGCGGACGGGAAAATCTTTTCGCAGCGGAAAGCCCTTAAAATCGTCATCCATATAAATCCGTTTAAGGTTGGGATGATCGGAAAAGATGATGCCGAACATGTCGAAGGCTTCGCGTTCATGCCAGTCGGCGCAGCTCCATATCTTTGAGACCGTTGGGATTGTTGTGCCTTCGGCAAGCGGGCATTTGAGCCGGATACGATGGTTGAGTTCAATTGAAAACAGATGGTAGACCACCTCGAACCGTGTTTCTCGGCCAAGGAAATCGACACCACCGATATCAGAGAGAAAGTTGAATTTGAATTCAGGCTCTTGTTTGAGCTGCTGGCATAGAGTGATGAGCTTTTTTGGCGGTACCACCAATGTCGGCATATCGATACAGCTGGCATCGAGGCTGATACCGTCCATGCTGGTCTCAGTCAGAAGATCGGCAATATGCTCGGAGAGATTATGCTCATTAAGCAAGCGACTCATGATGATTTAAGTCCTCCGAGATCTCGCGGGTTAGCAGCTTGAGCGGTAATGTTTTTGCCTGTTATATCTCGGTTTGTAATATCTTGGCCCGTTTCGGGATCAAACCGACGTAAGACACGGCCTTGTTTGATTTTCTCTTGCAGCATAACGATGCCCTGCATCAGGGCTTCTGGCCGAGGCGGGCAACCAGGTACATATACGTCGACCGGGATCAGACGTTCCACACCCTGTACGACGGCATAGTTGTTGTAGACTCCGCCTGAGATAGCACAGGATCCCATGGCGATAACCCAGCGAGGCTCGGGCATTTGGTCGTAGAGCAGTTTGACTATCGGGGCGAATTTCTTGTTGACCGTACCGGCTACGATCATCACATCAGATTGTCTGGGTGATGGCCTGAACACGACACCGAAACGGTCGAGATCATAACGAGAGCAGCCTGTCGCAATCATTTCGATGGCACAGCAGGCAATGCCGAACATTTCCGGCCAGAGTGCCGAGCTTCGGCTCCAGTTGATGATATTGTCAACCGAGGTAAACAGCAGATTATTGGGAAAGCGGTTATCTAAGACTCCCATTCTAATGCTCCTTTAGCCCAGGCATAGATAAACCCGACCAACAGCACAAAGAGAAAGACCATCATTTCGATGTAACCGAACAGGCCAATGCTTTTGAGCACAACAGCCCAGGGAAACAGGAACAAGGTCTCGACATCAAAGATGATGAACAAAATACCGATCACAAAATAGTGAACCTTGAACTGGCCGATAGCAGCATCACCGATAGGCGCAACACCACACTCATAAGGCTGGTTTTTGGCCGGATAGGGATTATGCGGGCGGATCAGCGAGGAAACAGTGAGTATCAACAGCGCCAGCAGGGAGACAAACCCTGTCATAAGCAACACCGGAAGATAATCTGAAAGTGCCATAGCATTCCCCGTAAACTGAACGCTTATTAGTCTTATATGTTGAGTATAGCTATTGTGGCTTGGGCTACGAGTCAGAGACAGTTGGTGTGAGTCGGCTGTAATCGAGGCGCCTGAACCCGAGGTGCTAGTGAATAAAGCTATTGCATGAAAGTTATTGCGGGAGAACTAGGGCGTGAAACTCATCGCAGGCGGTAAAGGAGTTCTGTGTTGCCTTTAGGGAAGGAGGAGTGAGGCCGTATTGCCTCACTCTTTGAATGCAGTACTGATGGTCACTCGGGGCGGGTTGAAATCAGGCGTGTATTCTTTTCTGCAAGCGGTTCGGGGCTGAAAGCAAGGTTATATAGATCGGGGTGCCTTTCATCGAACAGGGCCTTGTCACGGCTGTATGCATTGCTATAGGTGATCACACCATAACCGCTCGGGTATTCGATATTCCATAATTTACTTTTTGCCACCAGGCTGGAAGTAATGAACTGGCCGATGTAGGTCACTCGTCCTGGCTCAATCGAAAAGGCGAGGCCAAGATCATTTCTGGATTTAGAAGTGATCGTTTTTGAGCCGTTGCTTCCCTTGAATCCGATACAGAAGAGTTCGTACTCACCGGCTGGCAAAGCTAGCGAAAAGAGCTGGCCTTTAAGAGAGTCTGTAATGAAATCTGAATCAGCGTTGTTATTTACCAGGGTTATGACGTCGTTATGACCTTTTTGACGAATATAGAGGGTGGTCACCAGCCCTTCGCCCGATGATGGCCAGACGGTGGTCGCACTCAGGCTGCCGGTCAGATAGCCCTTGTTGTATTCAGTGGTTTCACCGTATTTTTCCGGGATTGAAATGTCTACCCCGGAACTACATCCTAGTAATAACGTAATGGTATAAAGGAAAAAGATAATTCTCATTGGTTATTTATCCTTGCTATCCCTGCGCGGTGATCAGCATTTGGTCATCTTGTGGGTAGGTTAGCACCCTGACATGACAATATTGCTCTCATATATGCCACAATTCGCATTGTCTGGCACTCACTAATTGCATTTTGCTGCTAATACCCATCAAATTTATGAGCAACTGCTCGAATTCTGTCACTTACGGGAAGAAGATGAGGCGTAACGGCTACTTAGGTGTCGACGTAGTGAACAGAGAGCAGGAAGCTGTGGTAAGGTAGGTGCGTTATTTGTTAATTGATAAGTAGAATGATATCTATTCGCCTTCCAAAAATCCGCGCGCTGTTTTTCCTTGGAGATCGTGACGGTCTGGCTTTTCGCCTGTTTTCATACTTTGCGGTTATTTTGACCTTAATTCTGGTGTTGCAAAATATTGCCGAGGTCGCCTTGGTCAAGGCCATATTACATGTACCCGAAAGAATTCAGGCCGAGATGCTCTCGCTGGCCGAGCAGGCGGAGGTGATGATTGAAGAAGGGGATATGGACGAGCTTGCCGACTGGGAACGGGGGCAGGACTATTATTTGTTTGTGCTTGATAAAGAGCGTCGCACAATCAGCGGCCGGGAAATG
>NZ_JAKRFQ010000467.1 GCF_022347985.1 Photobacterium sp. OFAV2-7 | reverse complement strand
TATGACTCAGTCCCGCAGGCCGAAGCCGATGAAACCCGTGGCAAGGCGCAGGCTGTGATCACCGCTATCCGCAAGGCACATAGTGCCCCAACCCAGTCAGTATAAGGATCAAGGTCATGACAGCTGCTGAAATTGTACTACTAGATAACTTTGACTCCTTTACCTACAACCTGGTCGATCAGTTTCGCTCGCTGGGTTACCCGGTCACCATCTACCGTAACAGCCTGAGTGCAGACCAGATGGAACAGGCACTGGCTGAAAAAGCCAATCCGGTGCTGGTACTGTCTCCCGGCCCTGGTGCGCCAGCCGATGCCGGTTGCATGCCCGAGCTTATCAAACGGGTTCGCGGCAAAGTGCCAATGATTGGTATCTGTCTTGGTCACCAGGCAATCGTCGAAGCCTACGGCGGCAAGGTTGAAGGGGCCGGCGATATCGTCCACGGCAAAGCAGCCATGATGCGTCACAGTAGCCATACTGTATTTGGTGACTTGCCGAGCCCGCTCTCCATTGCCCGCTACCATTCTCTGGTTGCCACGGAAGTACCGGACAGCCTGACAACCGTTGCCGATGTCGACGGCCTGGTGATGGCAGTAACCAATGATCAGGATCGTGTGTGTGGCTACCAGTTCCACCCTGAGTCTATTCTAACCACACAAGGGGCTCAGCTACTTACCAATACGCTGAACTGGGTTATGTCAAAGCCGGACAACCATAGCGTGGCAACGAACAAATAAAGCTTTAGGGAGAAAAAGATTATGGATGCAAGCATTTACACCATTGCCAACAAATTATATGACCAGCAGGCACTCAGCCAGGAAGAAAGCCATACCCTGTTCGATGCCATCATCAAAGGCGAAGTCGAACCGATCCTGCTGTCAGCCATACTGACTGCCCTGAAGATCAAAGGTGAAACCCCGGCAGAGATCGCCGGTGCCGCAAGTGCCCTACTGGCCAATGCCAACCCGTTCCCTAGCCCGGACTATGATTTTGCTGATATCGTCGGCACCGGTGGTGACGGCGCCAACACCATCAATATCTCGACCACTGCGGCTTTTGTCGCTGCTGCCTGTGGCGTTAAGGTTGCCAAACACGGCAACCGCGGAGTATCGAGCAAGTCGGGTTCATCCGATCTGCTCGACAAGTTTGGAATTAATTTGGCCATGACACCTGACAATGCCCGTGGTGCACTTGACGAGCTTGGTGTCTGTTTCCTGTTTGCGCCGGAATATCACGGCGGTGTCCGCCATGCGATGCCGGTGCGCCAGACATTAAAAACCCGCACCATCTTCAATGTGCTTGGTCCGCTTATTAACCCGGCCCGGCCAACCATCGAGCTAATGGGTGTCTATGACCAGGCACTGGTACGCCCGATTGCCGAAACCATGGCAGCCATGGGCATGAAGCGGGCAGCCGTGGTTCACGGCAGCGGGCTGGATGAAGTTGCCATCCACGGCGAGACGACAGTTGCTGAAATCATCAATGGCGAAATCAAGGAATATACCCTGACTCCGGCAGACTTTGGCCTCGATACCTACCCGCTTGAAGCCATCAAGGGCGGCGAGCCGGAAGAGAACCGGGCCATTATCACCAACATTCTGACCGGCAAAGGAACAGCTGCCCAGCAAGGGGCCGTTGCGGTCAATGTTGCTATGCTGCTACGCCTGTTCGGCAACGAAGATTTAAAAGCCAATACCCAACAAGCCATTGACGTGATGCAGTCTGGCAAAGCATTTGAGCTGGTTGAGAAACTGGCAGCACGAGGTTAACCATGGAAACCGTACTAGCAAAAATTGTGGCCGACAAACGCCTGTGGGTGGAAGCACGCAAACAGGAGCAGCCACTTGAAGATTTTATTGACGGCTTAACCCCGAGTGACCGGAGCTTTTACGATGCTCTGTCCGGCGAGCAGACAGCCTTTATTCTTGAGTGCAAGAAAGCCTCACCGTCAAAGGGCCTGATCCGCCATGACTTCAATCTGGATCACATTGCCAAGGTCTACAACGGCCATGCCAGTGCCATTTCAGTTCTGACGGACGAAAAGTACTTCCAGGGTAATTTTGACTTTCTTCCACTGGTTCGCAACCAGGTGAAGCAACCCGTGCTGTGCAAAGACTTCATGATCGATACCTATCAGGTGTATCTGGCGCGTCACTACAATGCCGATGCCATTTTGCTGATGCTATCTGTACTCAATGATGACGAATACAGCGAGCTGGCCGCCGTTGCCGAATCACTGAACCTGGGCATTCTCACCGAGGTCAGCAATGAACAGGAACTGGAACGAGCTATCACACTGAAAGCCAAGGTAGTCGGGATCAACAACCGCAACCTGCGTGACTTGAGCATTGACCTTAACCGCACCAAAGAGCTGGCACCACGCCTGCCTGAAGGCACCATTGTTATTTCGGAATCAGGGATCTACAACCACCAGCAGGTTCGCGATCTCGCCGCCTATGCCAACGGCTTTTTGATCGGCAGCTCGCTAATGGCCGAGGACAACCTAGAGCTTGCCGTGCGCCGGGTACTCCTGGGTGAAAACAAAGTCTGTGGCCTGACTCGTGCCGATGATGCTAGCGCGGCCTATCAAAGCGGAGCCGTATACGGCGGGCTGATCTTCGTTTCCACTTCGCCACGACAGGTGGATATCGAACAGGCCCGTATGGTGATGAGCGGTGCCCCGCTCAAGTACGTCGGCGTGTTCCGCAATGCCGATCCCGATGCCGTCGCCAAAGCGGCCAAGACCCTGTCTTTATCAGCGGTCCAACTCCATGGTGAAGAATCACCGGAGTATGTCCAGGGGCTAAAGGCTCACCTTCCCGATGATTGTGAGATTTGGAAGGCCCATGGCATCAGTATGGAAGTCCCGGATTTCGAACGATGGCCGGCCGACAAACACCTGCTCGACAGCAAGGTCGGCCAGCAGTCAGGCGGAACAGGCATCGTCTTTGACTGGAATCTGCTTAGCGATACCGACAAGCAAAACATCATGCTGGCAGGTGGCCTGACACCAGAAAATGCCTGTGAGGCAGCCAAGCTGGGCTGCAAGGGATTGGATTTAAACTCAGGTGTTGAAAGCGCCCCGGGTAAAAAAGATCAGACAAAATTGAATGCGGCCTTCGCGGCAATCAGAAAGTATTAAGGATAAATAAGATTATGAGCAAACTAGACGCCTACTTCGGTGAATTTGGTGGACAATACGTTCCCCAGATTTTGGTACCGGCCCTTGACCAGCTGGAAGCAGCTTTCGTCGAGGCCCAGCAAGACCCAAGCTTTCAAGAAGAGTTCATTACACTGCTGAAAGAATACGCTGGTCGCCCAACCGCACTAACCCTGTGTCAGAACCTGACCAAAGGTACCAAGACCAAGCTCTACCTCAAGCGTGAAGACTTGCTCCACGGTGGCGCGCACAAAACCAACCAGGTGCTGGGTCAGGCACTGCTTGCCAAACGAATGGGCAAAGAAGAAATCATCGCCGAGACAGGTGCTGGTCAGCACGGTGTAGCAACAGCATTGGCCTGCGCCCTGCTGGGACTAAAATGCCGTGTATACATGGGAGCCAAAGACGTTGAGCGCCAGAGCCCGAACGTATTTCGAATGAAGCTAATGGGCGCAGAAGTGATCCCGGTACACTCCGGTTCGGCAACCCTGAAGGATGCCTGTAACGAGGCGATGCGCGACTGGTCTGCAACCTACGACAAAGCTCACTACCTGTTAGGAACGGCGGCAGGTCCGCATCCGTTCCCGACCATTGTCCGCGAGTTCCAGCATATTATCGGTGAGGAAACCAAAGCGCAGATCCTGGCCAAAGAAGGTCGCCTGCCTGATGCCGTTATCGCCTGTGTCGGCGGTGGCTCCAATGCTATCGGGATGTTCGCCGATTTTATCGATGATGAAGAAGTAGGCCTAATTGGTGTCGAGCCAGCGGGCAAAGGCCTTGATACCGACATGCACGGTGCACCACTGA
>NZ_JAKRFQ010000047.1 GCF_022347985.1 Photobacterium sp. OFAV2-7 | reverse complement strand
CGACAACTATCGACTGACCATGTCACGCATGTGGCAACAACAGTGGTTGCTGCAATACCAGAACCAAGAAACAATCACTACAGCACTGGAACGAATGGCTCTCCGGCGCCCCAAACTGCACCAGTTGGCGAATTGCCCAGTGCTGATAGACAGGCATTACGACACCCTTGAGCAGCAATTCCATGCCATTTATCCGCAAGTGATCCGGGCGACACACAATTACCGTTCGCAGCAATAATCCCCATCAGATAAAAAAAGGAGCGCCAAAGCGCTCCTGAGGTCATAACATAAGAAGAGGTCTTTCTATTGTTATGTGTCACATCAATCTCTGTAGCAAACGCTACGGATAACCCCAAATAACAACGAGTTGCTAGGATAAAGCTAATTTAGAACTGATCTTCCTCTGTCGACCCTGTCAGCGCCGTCACGGAAGACTGACCTCCCTGAATGGTATTGGTCATCTTGTCGAAATAGCCAGTACCGACCTCCTGCTGGTGAGCAACGAAGGTATAGCCCTTCTCGGCCGCCTCGAACTCAGGACGCTGTACTTTCTCGACATAGTGACGCATGCCTTCACCCTGGGCATAGTCGTGAGCCAGCTCGAACATGTTGAACCACATGTTATGGATGCCGGCCAGCGTAATAAACTGGTACTTGTAGCCCATATCAGCCAGTTCCTGCTGGAACTTGGCGATAGTTTCAGCGTCAAGGTTTTTCTCCCAGTTAAACGATGGCGAGCAGTTGTAGGCAAGCAACTGATCCGGGTACTGCTCATGAATCGCTTCGGCGAACTTGCGCGCCTCTTCGAGACAAGGCGTTGCCGTTTCACACCAGATCAAATCTGCATACGGTGCATAGGCCAGGCCACGAGCAATCGCCTGGTCAATACCGGCGCGAACCCGGTAGAAACCTTCAGCGGTACGCTCGCCTTCAATAAAGTCCTTATCATACGGGTCACAGTCCGAGGTCAGCAAGTCAGCCGCATTGGCATCAGTTCGGGCAATAACCAGCGTGGTCGTGCCTGCCACATCCGCCGCCAAGCGGGCTGCCACGAGTTTCTGTACCGCCTCCTGGGTAGGCACCAGCACCTTGCCGCCCATATGACCACATTTCTTCACCGATGCCAGTTGATCTTCGAAGTGAACCCCTGCTGCACCAGCATCAATCATATTGCGCATCAGCTCGTAGGCATTGAGAACGCCACCAAAACCGGCCTCGGCATCGGCAACAATCGGCAAGAAGTAATCAATCCCCTCTTCCGGGCTACCACCGTTCGACCACTGGATCTGGTCAGCACGGCGGAAGGAATTGTTGATGCGTTTCACCACTGCCGGCACCGAGTCAACCGGATATAAAGACTGATCTGGGTACATAGTCGATGCAGTATTGTTATCGGCAGCGACCTGCCACCCTGACAGATAAATGGCCTCTATACCGGCTTTCGCCTGCTGGACCGCCTGACCGCCGGTCAGCGCCCCCAGGCAATTTACATATCCTTTCTTCGCCGAGCCATTGACCAGATCCCAAAGCTTGTCAGCGCCGCGCTGAGCGATTGTGTTGGCCGGTGCAAAAGAACCACGAAGGTTAATCACCTCTTCGGCCGTATAAGTACGTTTTACGTTTTTCCAACGTGGATTCTCAGCCCAATCTTTTTCAATAGCTTCAATTTGTTGCTGGCGAGTCAATGTCATAATGATGTCCCTCGTTTCATTTGGCGATAATCCGTTTAACGTTTTCGTTATCGGTAGACTTCTTTTCTCAGGCTTGTTCAGGCACTGCCAACAACACAACAAGCAGTTGCCCGTTTTTTACTGTCATTCTGCTACTTCAGATACTCATAACCGGGCAAGGTCAGGAAGTTCACGAGCTCGTCACTGGTCGTTAGCTGCGACATCAACATCGCCGCTTCCTGGTATTGCCCCTGATTGAATATGTCAGTGCCCAACTCCTGTTCGAGCACGACCATTTCTTCGCTTAGCATCTGCTCAAATAAGGACTTGGTAACCACTTCCCCATTGCTCAATGCCTTACCGTGCTTGATCCACTGCCAAATCGACGCCCGAGAGATTTCTGCCGTGGCAGCATCTTCCATCAGACCATAAATTGGCACGCAGCCGTTGCCGGAAATCCAGGCTTCAATGTATTGCACCGCGACTCGAATGTTATGGCGCATGCCCTCATCAGTCCGGTCTCCATCACACGGTTCCAGTAACTCCTCAGCAGTAATCGGCGCATCGTCTTCGCGACTGACATCCAGCTGGTTTTGCCTTGTACCCAATGTGTCATCGAAAATAGCACGGGCCGTATCTGCCAGGCCGGGATGGGCTACCCAGGTTCCGTCATGGCCGTTATTGGCTTCCAGCGCCTTGTCTGTCTGGATCTTGTTGAGCACCCATTCATTGCGCTCCGGATCTTTCGACGGGATAAAGGCGGCCATTCCTCCCATTGCAAACGCGCCTCGGCGGTGACAGGTACGAACCAGCAACCGGGAGTATGCGTTCAGAAACGGTTTCTCCATCGTCACCACCTGACGGTCCGGCAAAATCCGATCTGGGTGGTTTCGCAGTGTTTTGATATAGCTAAAGATATAGTCCCAGCGCCCGCAATTCAGACCGACAATATGATCTTTCAGGCTGTAGAGGATCTCATCCATCTCAAATACCGCCGGCAGCGTTTCTATCAGAACCGTGGCTTTTATCGTCCCTCGCGGCAAACCAAATTCATCTTCGGTAAAGCTAAATACATCGCTCCACCACGCAGCCTCCTGGTAAGCCTGCAGCTTGGGAAGATAAAAGTAAGGGCCGCTGCCTTTTGCCAATAACTGCTTGTAGTTATGGTAAAAGTACAAGGCAAAATCAAATAAAGATCCGGGAATTGGTTCGCCCTGCCACAACAGATGCTTCTCCGGCAGGTGCAGGCCTCGAACCCGGCAAATCAAAACAGCTGGATTATCATTTAGCTGATACTCCTTCCCTGTTTCCGGATTGGTGTAGGCAATCGTGCCATTAACGGCATCACGCAAGTTTCGCTGGCCCTCCAATACTTCATCCCAGGCCGGTGCAAACGAGTCTTCAAAGTCAGCCATGAACACTTTGACATTGGCATTGAGAGCATTGATCACCATCTTGCGTTCAACCGGCCCGGTAATTTCAACCCGGCGATCCTGGAGATCGTCCGGGATATTACGAATAATCCAATTCCCAGCACGAATATCAGCAGTATCTTCAAGAAAGTCCGGTAAGCCGCCAGCATCTATAGCTAGCTGACGACGCTCTCGGGCAGCCATCAGCTCCGGGATACGTGACGCAAAGCGCTGCACCAATCGCTCCACGAACTGAAAGGCATCTTCACTTAAAATCTCTTTCTGCTGCTCAGTTAATAGCGTTTGCAGAGATAGCTTTACTTCATGGTTAGGTGGCGTTTGTGTATCCGTCATTTTTCGCTCCCTTGCAGCTGTAACTTAATCACCACTTTTATCAGCAGTCAGTATCAGGGTTATTCTGACACCGGTTGTCTTAACGCTTTATTTACGTTGCCGCAACAAATTGGCAATTGCAAATAACCCTGTTTGTTAGGCCAAAGACCAATCACCATCTAATTATTTAAAATCAATAACTTAGATAAAATAGAGCAATAACTCAAAACACTGAATTAAAACAATTTTCAGGGAAATACTCGGTTTTTGGCAGGAAAGACAAATTGACAGCAAAATGTAACCAGTTACGTAATTTAGTTACAGAACAAGCCAATTCAAACCTCTGTATAAAAAGGCGTTTCAAACGTGGCAATGAGCTAAACACGGGCTACTATCGATTAAATAACAACCAGTTATTCGACAGTGTGAAACCATTTTTATACATTGCTGGAATAGTTGCGTAATCAATCAATTTCATTTATTCGCAAAACGAAACAGAATAAACCTACAAAAAGCCTTGTTTATAAAGAAAAAAATGGAATTTAAATATATCGCCGGAAGTGCTGGACTTAGAATAAAGTGCTGACAGAACGAAAAATCTGCCAGCACATTGTCGGCGAGGCTACAAAAGCCCCTCAACAATCTCGGCAAGTCGATGGAAGGTACGACTGCGACTCGAGGTAGGACGCCAGACAAGGCCGATTTCACGGTAAGCCTCCTGACCAGGCGGTTCAATGATCACCAGGTTCTGATTATCCAAAATCCCATGATCGATGGCCATCTGTGGAATGAAGGTCGTACCCAATCCATTCGCAACCATTTGAACTAAGGTATGTAGACTAGTGGCCGTAAACGGATTTATCTTCTCCTTACTAGTCAGCTTACAGGCAGAAACTGCGTGCTCAGTCAGGCAGTGCTCTTTCTCTAGCAAAAATACCGACTCATCCGGTAAGTCCGCATAGCGTAACGGCACATTAACCTGCTCTGCCTGATTCTTGCTGATAACCATCTTGAAGGCATCACGTCCCACTGTCTGGCTGTGCATTCCGTTGATTTCAACCGGCAGCGCTAGTATCAATACGTCCATCTCGCCATTGCGGAGGGCAGCCAGCAGGTTGGTGGTCGTATCTTCACGCAACAATAGGTTAAGGCTTGGATGCAGGCGGTTCACCTCCTGGACAAGATCACACAATAAAAAAGGAGCAATAGTGGGAATACAGCCGACCCGCAACTGACCGTCCATACCGTCACCGGTACAATTTGACAGCTCCATCAAATCCTGGCTGCGGGCAAGCAGTTCCCGGCTTCGGATCACTACGTCTTCCCCCATAGAGGTAAACACCAGTGACTTGTTATCACGCTCGATAAGCTGGCAACCTATGAGTTCCTCAAGGTTCTGAACTCCCGAGCTCAATGTTGATTGACTGACAAAGCACTTCTTGGCGGCTTCACCAAAGTGACGAGTTTCAAATAAAGTAACTAAGTAATGTAGCTGCTTGAGAGAAGGAAATTTATTCATCGCATTTTTCGATTACATCAATCTATTTATTCCGCTTTTTCCAATCTAACAGTTTAGTTATAGTTTGTCTCGTCCAAACACGGAGCCAACCAAGAAGGTCGGCAACAACCGAATATTTCAGGAGCACCATAATGGTACTAGTAGGTCGTCAAGCACCAGATTTTACTGCTGCAGCTGTTCTAGGTAACGGCGAAATCGTTGATAACTTCAACTTTGCAGAGTTTACTAAAGGTAAAAAAGCGGTAGTTTTCTTCTACCCACTAGACTTCACTTTCGTTTGCCCATCTGAGCTAATCGCTTTCGACAAGCGTTTCGAAGATTTCCAGGCAAAAGGCGTTGAAGTAATCGGTGTTTCTATCGATTCTCAGTTCTCTCACAATGCATGGCGTAACACTGCTGTTGAAGACGGCGGTATCGGTCAGGTTAAGTACCCTCTAATCGCTGACGTTAAGCACGAAATCTGCAAAGCGTACGATGTAGAGCACCCAGAAGCAGGTGTTGCTTTCCGCGGTTCTTTCCTAATCGACGAAGATGGTCTTGTACGTCACCAAGTAGTTAACGACCTACCACTAGGCCGTAACATCGATGAAATGCTACGCATGGTTGACGCACTAAACTTCCACCAGAAGAACGGTGAAGTTTGCCCGGCGCAGTGGGAAGAAGGCAAAGCTGGTATGGATGCATCGCCAAAAGGTGTTGCTGACTACCTATCTGAGCACACTGCAGACCTAGGTAAGTAATTACCCATTAACACCATGCTCACGGTGTTAATTAGGCAACAAACGCAATAGCGTAAAGCCAAAGTCAGCCTAACGGCAAAAAAACAATGAGGCCCGGATACACCGGGCCCTTTTTATTTCTCGCATCTCGCATCTCGCATCTCGCATCTCGCATCTCGCATCTCTAATTATTCTTGATCTAATTAATCCTCTGGCAAACAAAGATCCACTACACTGCTTCCATCATCTACAGCCCTGATTAACCGTCATGAAAATTCAACACCTAGAAGTTTGTATCGATAATATCGAGTCGCTGCATTACGCCCAGCAAGGCGGCGCAACACGTATCGAGCTCTGCTCGTCTCTTGCACTTGGTGGTCTAACTCCAAGTATCGGCTTTATGAAACAAGCAGCCTGGCACGCCTCTATTCCCGTCTATGCCATGATTCGGCCACGCCAGGGGGATTTTTTATTTTCGAGTGATGATATAGAAATCATGCTGGCAGACATTCATGCCGCCAAGCAAGCTGGCTTACAAGGCGTAGTCGTCGGTGTGCTCGATGCCCACAGCCTGGTGGACGAAGACTGCTTGCGCAGTTTGATAAAAGAAGCCGGCGGGTTGGGAGTGACCTTCCACCGTGCTATTGACCAGTGCATTGACCCGATGACCGCCCTCGATAGCATCATGAGCGCAGGCTGCGAGCGAGTACTTACCTCCGGTTTGCAGGCCAATGCCAGAGACGGGGTAGACATGATGGCTCAGATGGTCGACTACTGTGGCTCCAATCTCAGTATTATGGCGGGGGCCGGTATCACGTCAGACAATGTTGCCGAGATTGTTCGAAAAAGTGGGGTAAAGGAAATACACCTATCAGGGAAAAATACCCGTCCAAGCCAGATGCTTCAATATGTGAATCAGGCACATATGGGCAGCAGCAGTGTCGATGACTTTACAATCCCCGTTACCTCCGCAGAAAAAATTGCGGCAGTCATTCGCTCTCTAAAAAAATAACTGCAATGTAAACAGCCTGCGCTAAGGCAGGCTGTTTGACTAACTTGTTATCCGCTTTAATTACCAACCAATAACATCTTTGGCAGGATGCGAAGTGTCAGGAGCAATCATAAATGACTTATTCTGTGAAAGTGCGCTTGCATCACATGTCTCATCAGAAATCTTGGTGTCCGGATCCAGCAGATAAGCAGTTGTCTTTTGGTCAACACAGCTAATATTGCTGTAGCTGAAACCATGATCAACATAATTATCAACGGTAATCAGTGATGCCGAATTACCAAAAGCATCAACCATCTCCTCAGCCCAGCTATACGGAGTAGCCGGATCATATTGACCACCAATGATAAGGATCTGCTGACCTCCAAGCGCTGATTCCATATTTGAAACAGTTGCAATAGGATCTCGTTTGGCTGGCCAATCAATGCACATACCCGCTGTAGAGTAGTATGTGTTCAGACCATAAAGCGCTGAAGCTAGAATATAGCGATCTTTTGAGTTAACTATCTCATTAGTTGTTAGAGGAGAACTCTCATCAGTACAAACCACGGCCTTAAATAACGCACTACCACGAAGATCATCAGGTGATGTTGAGAGGTGTGAAACAAATGGCCAATCATCATTATCCGATAACGCTTTTTTTATCGGCGCGGCACTGTCTTGAACCAATAACGTCATTAGTCCGGGCTTTATTTTTTGCCAGTCCCCCGATGTTTCCCGAGCTACTGTCAAGCCAAGTGTAAAGCTCCCTTCTGCTAGCGTTAGATCCACATCATTGGCTGAGTACGTTGAGTTAGCAAAGAGGCTATCAACGATAGTCTGATAGCGGCTACTGAGTGCGAAGTCATGCCCTAAACGGTAATCAGCAGCCTTTCCATAGCCAGCCGTATTATCAACCCGCATTTCGATGTAGTTATCATCCAATGGCGACATTGATGAATCAAGCACAATAGCACGCACCTTATCGGGGAAAGTATGCGCATACAGTGAACCAAGCCGAGTACCGTATGAATAACCCAGGAACGTCAGCTTTTCATCGCCTAGCAGGTTCCGCAGCATATCCATATCTTTCACAACAGTGTTACTACCTAAAAATGGCGCAACTTGAGAATAAGTAGCAGAACAATCGCCCTGTTTATTGCTTTGCGCAACGGCACAGTCAGTTAACTCTTTGGCAAAAACACTCTGGCCGGTGCCGCGAGGATCCATGCCAACAATATCAAAGCGATCCAGGATTTCCTTTGGCAATTCCTTCTCAACCATGTACCCAGCCCCACTTACCGCCTCCGCACTCGGGCCTCCGAAATTAAGCAATAGCGCACCGATTCGATTGGCAGGATCATTGGCTTTATGTACACCATAATAAATATCAACCTGCTCACCATTCGGATTATTATAATCTTTTGGTGCTTTCATAAAGCCGCAAGTCATATTAGAAGGGCAAGCCTGTGTCGGGTAGTTATCCTTAGCAAACTGGCTGTCCCCTCCGCCACCACCACATCCAACTAACGAAAGACTAACCAATAACCCTAGCGTTTTCCTGTACATCTTTATTCCTTTTTTATTTTTCTAATCAATTAATTGAAACGTTTATATTTCATACGCCGAATATGAACACAATTAAATATAAATATCAATGACATCCAACCAGCACATCCCAACCGAAAATAGATCAATCGTAATATTTCTTCCTTTGATCACATTTCACTCAACAAGACCAGAGCAAACTAGCAACTGCAAACAAGTTCATTCGTCATGTTCATAATTCAGGATTATTCTTAAGGAAGTAAAACCATACAGTCACCAGCAAACGGAGTGCGAAATGACCTCTGACAAAACCGTCAAAAAGCTCAAGAAGAAAGACTATGAAGATGAGCTAAAACGCTTACAGGTTGAGCTCGTTAAATTGCAAGAATGGATAAAGCACAGTGGTTTAAAGGTGGTGGTTATTTTTGAAGGCCGAGATGCGGCAGGGAAAGGCGGCGTCATTAAGCGGATCACCGAAAAGCTCAACCCGCGGGTTTGTCGCATTGTAGCCTTACCGGCACCTACCGAAAAAGAGAAAACCCAGTGGTACTTTCAGCGTTATGTTGCCCACCTGCCTTCAGCCGGAGAAATGGTTCTGTTTGATCGCAGCTGGTATAACCGCGCCGGAGTCGAAAAAGTAATGGGCTTTTGCACCGACAATGAATACGAGGAGTTTCTCCGTTCATGCCCGGAGTTTGAGCGCATGCTGCAGCGCTCGGGGATCATTTTGCTGAAATACTGGTTCTCGGTATCAGACGAAGAACAAGAGGCCCGCTTCCTTGAGCGTATACATACGCCAATAAAACGTTGGAAGTTCAGCCCGATGGATCTTGAATCCCGCAACCGCTGGGCTGAATACTCGGCGGCCAAAGACCGTATGTTTGCCTATACCGATACCAAACAGTGTCCGTGGTGGGTGGTCGATGCCGATGACAAGAAGAAAGCCCGCATCAACTGTATCTCCCATTTACTGTCCCACATTCCCTATGAAGAGATCCACTACCCCCATATCGATCTCCCCGATGTCAACAAGGAAGGCTATGTCAGGGCACCGGCAGACAGCCAAACCTTTGTGCCGAATCTGTTCAGCAAAGACTAAATCGCTTATCTCTCCGGCTCAACTTCAAAGTCGGAGAGTCATTTACCAATAGAGAATTACCAGAAGATTACAGAGCTAACACTTACAGTTCGAGAGCGCACGAAGAAGCGCTACTTCAAAATACTCTCAATCTCTTCCTGGCTGGTATGGCGGATATCCTTACCTTTGACAAAGTAGATAATGTATTCACAAATATTCTGGCATCGGTCACCGACCCGTTCGATGGAACGGGCTGACCACATCACCTGCAGTACATTCGGGATAGAACGTGGGTCTTCCATCATATAAGTCATAAGCTGACGAATAATGGCTTCGTATTCGCGGTCAATCCGGTCATCCTCCTGATAGACCTCGATAGCCGCCTTAACATCCATTCGGGCGAAGGCATCCAGCACCTCGTGCAGCATCCTGACGGCATGCTGCCCCAGCGCTTCGAGTGATACCAGCAAGTTATATTGCTTGTTGGTGAAGTTCTCCAATGCCACCTTGGCGATGCTTTCTGCAACATCACCGATCCGCTCCAGATCGGTAATGGTCTTGATGATCGCAATCACCAGCCGCAGATCACTGGCTGTCGGCTGGCGCTTGGCAATGATCCGGGTACAGGCTTCATCAATCGCCACTTCCATCGCGTTGACCTTGTGATCATCTTTGATCACCCGCTTGGCCAGTTCGGCATCCTGCTTGTGCATCGCCTTGAGTGCATCGGCCAGTTGCTGCTCGACCAAGCCCCCCATTGCCAGCACATGCGTACGGATGCTTTCCAGCTCCGCATTAAACTGGCCGGAAATATGACGGCCAAGACTTAGATTATCCAACATGGTTTGTTTCCTTAACCGTATCGACCAGTAATATAGTCTTCTGTTCGTTTCTCTTTGGGCGTGGTGAAAATGTCATTGGTATTGGCATATTCCACCAGCTCGCCCATATGCATAAATGCCGTGTTATCTGACACCCGCGCGGCCTGCTGCATGTTATGGGTAACAATTATCACCGTGTACTTGGTCTTGAGCTCATTGATCAGCTCTTCGATTGTCAGGGTCGAGATCGGATCCAGAGCCGAGGTTGGTTCATCCAGCAGCAATACCTCTGGTTCAATCGCTATCGCCCGGGCTATCACCAGGCGCTGCTGCTGGCCCCCCGAGAGCCCGAAGGCATTTTCATGGAGGCGGTCTTTGACCTCATCCCACAAGGCCGCACCACGCAGGGAGTTTTCGACGGCATCATCAAGCACACGGCGCTCTTTGATCCCCTGGAGGCGCAAGCCATAAATCACATTCTCATAGATGGATTTAGGAAACGGGTTCGGCCGCTGAAATACCATACCGACCCGACGGCGCAAAGAGGCTACATCCACCTTGCTGTCATAGATGTTCTGCCCGTGTAGCATGATTTTGCCTTCGACGATGCAGCCCTCAACCAACTCGTTCATCCGGTTGATACAACGCAGCAAGGTCGACTTGCCGCAACCGGACGGACCGATAAACGAAGTAACCTGTCCCTTGGCTATCCGCATATTGATATTATACAGAGCCTGTTGCTTGCCATAATGCAGATCGAGCCCCTCAATCGACATGGCCGTTTTCTCTTCGGGTAACTTGGTTAAATCTTGAGGCCGAAACAGCCCCATGGTCGAGTTAATTGAAAACATGTAAGTTACTGTATCCCCGTTATTGTTCCAAAGAGCGGTACTTTTCCCGTAAGTGGTTTCGAATACCAATCGCCGTCAGGTTTAACCCTACAATCACCGTCACCAACAAAAACGAGGTGGCATACACCAAGGGCCGGGCTGCTTCGACATTGGGACTTTGAAAGCCGACATCATAGATATGATAGCCAAGGTGCATAAACTTGCGATCCAGATGCAAATAGGGAAAAAGGTTATCAACCGGTAACGTCGGTGCCATTTTGACGACCCCGACCAACATCAAAGGAGCCACTTCACCCGCGGCTCTGGCAACCGCCAGAATAAGCCCTGTCATTATAGCCGGGCTCGCCATCGGTAACACGATTCGCCATAGGGTTTCAGCCTGGGTGGCTCCCAGTGCCAGCGAACCATGACGCACCGAATTCGGGATCCGTGCCAAGCCTTCTTCCGTCGAGACAATCACTACAGGTAGCGTCAGAATAGCCAGTGTTAAGGCCGACCATAAAATACCCGGTGTACCGAAAGTGGGAGCCGGCAACTGATCAGAGAAAAAGATTTCGTCAATCGTTCCACCAACCATATAAACAAAAAAGCCCAGACCAAATACACCGTAGACAATAGACGGCACACCAGCCAGGTTGATAACGGCTACCCTGATTAGCTTGGTAAACCGGTTTTTCCCTGCGTACTCATGCAAGTAAATTGCAGCCATAACCCCTAACGGGGTGACAATAACACTCATCAACAGCACCATAAACACAGTGCCGAAAATCGCCGGGAACACCCCGCCCTCGGTATTGGCCTCTCGGGGATCCTCGCTGACAAATTTGCCAACCTGACGTCCCCAGTGGGCCACTTTTTCTATTGTCGTTAAGTTGTTCGGGTACCAGATATCCAGCACTTGTTCGAGAGGCAGTTTCACCATGGTACCGGCCATATCGCGCACCAGCAGCGCATCTTTGTCCAGCAGCTTGCGCAGTGCCATCATTCGCAGCTCTATATCAGCATAGCGCTGCTCCAGCTGAAGCCGCTGAGCCGTAATAGCTGGCTGCTTACCCTGTCGACGTTCTTGCTGACGCAGTTGATCAAGCTGGTGGTTAATGGCCGCTACATCCGTTTTCAGTAGTGAGTCAATTTCACTACGAACCCGATCAGCATCCAGTAGCCCTTGCTCTAACTCTCCAAGCGACTTGCTCTGGCCATCATCGATAAAACTAACCGGATAGCCATAAAACTTGCCGTTTTTGATCCGGTCGATAACGGCAATATTATCGGCTAGCGTCTGGCTGGTAATCTGCGTCTCTAGCAGGGTAATAAAATCGAGTTCAACCCGCTCACGGTTACCGGTCTTGATCAGGTAACGAAAAACCCGATCCCCTTCGATGGCCGAGACATCCACACCGGCTTCGGCCAACTGACGTACCGAAACAGATTTAGTTTCATAAATCTCACCGATAATCGCCTGCTTGTTGCCGTTGATATCAACATCAAACTGGTACACGGGCGCCGGCCAGAAGTAGCTCAGCCCCTTCCAGCCTATCAACAGCAGCAACCCCAATACGGCAACCAAGCTCAGGCTAACTGCACCAGCCGTCAGCCATATCCATGGAGAACCCGATTTAAACCAATTACCCATCACTTAGTATGTTTCATATTATTTATCTGTTAGCGAGTGCTCACATTATAGCGAGCTGTATTTTTCGCGAAGCCGCTGACGGACCAGTTCTGCAATCGTGTTGAAAATGAAGGTAAACACAAACAGCACAAAGGCAGCCAGGAACAATACCCGATAATGCGAACTGCCTACCTCGGTCTCTGGCATCTCAATCGCAATGGTTGCCGACAACGTCCGCAAACCTTCCAATATGTTCCAGTCCATGATTGGCGTATTCCCGGTTGCCATCAGCACAATCATGGTTTCACCGACTGCCCGTCCAAGGCCCATCATGATGGCGGAGAAGATGCCCGGACTAGCCGTTAGCAACACAACACGGGTCAATGTCTGCCAATGTGTCGCGCCCAGCGCCAAAGAACCGCTGGTTAAATGCCCCGGTACCGAGAAAATCGCATCTTCGGCAATCGTAAATATTGTCGGGATCACCGCAAAGCCCATCGCAATACCCACGACAAGCGTATTACGCTGGTCATAACCTATGCCCCACTCGTTAGTCAGGTACATACGCATATCACCTTCAAACAGCCACTGCTCAACATAGGGGCTAACTTCCAGGCACACATAAACCAACAGCACAATCATCGGCATCAGCAATATGATATGCAGTCCATTTGGCAAACGGTGACGCCACGGCCCCGGAAGCAAGGACCAGCCGATCCCGACCAGCATCATCATCAAGGGAAAGGCCACAATGATCATTGCAATGCCGGGCAGGTACTCTTCAACGATAGGGGCCAGCCAAATACCGGCCAGAAAGCCCAGGATCACTGTCGGCAATGCTTCCATAATCTCAACCGTCGGCTTGATCACCCGGCGCATTTTGGAAGACATGAAATAAGCGGTATAAATTGCCCCGGCCAAAGCCATCGGAATAGCAAAGAACATCGCATAGACGGCTGCTTTTAGGGTACCGAATACGACAGGCACCAAACTGAG
>NZ_JAKRFQ010000466.1 GCF_022347985.1 Photobacterium sp. OFAV2-7 | reverse complement strand
CGTGCCCTGTCATATCTAACCAGAGCTAGGGACCAGCTATACAGCCTCTGCGGCAAGGAGGTCGATTTCGCGATTGACCTCCGATAACACATTTAGCGCTTTTAAATCTTGTTTTTTGGGTGGCAGCAAACGGCCGCAATCAAATTCGAAACCGCCGACTCCCATAATAAACACACGCCCACGAAAATAGCTCTTTACGTAGCGGGCAACCTGATTTGGACGATAGTGTTTGAAAACTCTAAGCATATATCCCTCGCAACACCGATACAGCTGTAGACCCCGCCATATCAATAATGTTTCAACCTTCCGTCGAAAAAAGAAAGCAATTTACTTGCCATGCTTGACAACCTATCCCTAAAAGTCAACTCAAGCCAAGTATTCAATGTAGAACAAAAAAATCATAATTGCTTATAAGATCAGCGACAAAGATTCCCAAAAAACATCCCCAAGCCGAGAAGGAATAGAATAATTAGTGATTCAGATCGACTATTTTCAACTGGTTTTACCTGTTATCTCTGACTGTTCTAAGATAATGGAGCGTCTAACAATAAATGGAATAAATACAATGAATAAGAAGCCAATGATTGCTTTACTTGCTGCATTATTACCAGGCCTTGCAGCGGCTCATACTATTCAGGTTGGTGAAATGCTCCCTTCGGCGGCCGTGTCTGACAAAGGTGAGATCACCTTGCAAGGTGATGATATCGTCTACCAAAACTGGAATAGTTCACAGTTGCCAGGCAAAGTCAGGGTGATTCAGGCAATCGCTGGCCGCAGCTCTGCAAAAGAGATGAATGCGGAACTCATGCAGGCAATCACAGCAGCAGGTTTGCCGGCAGAAGAATACCAGACAACAACAATCATCAACCAGGATGATGCCATTTGGGGAACAGGTAGTTTTGTTGCCTCGTCGGCAGAAGACAGCAAGCGAGATTTTTCGTGGTCGTCCATGGTACTTGATGCCGAAGGCGGGGTACATGCTACTTGGGAGCTTCAAGAAGAAAGCTCTGCAATTATTGTCCTGGACAAAGAAAGCAAAGTGTTATTTGTCAAAGAAGGAAAACTCAGCCCTTCAGAGATAGAACAAGCACTTAGCTTAGTTAAAGCCAATCTGTAACGCGTTCAATTAATCTTCCTAGATGGCAACAAAGCCATGACCAACAACAAAAAGTAATGTTATATTATTACAATCCTGTTTTGGTGATGGCTTTTCTGATTCTAACGTGTTCCATTTCAACTCTCGGTGGTTACACCTATGCACAATTCTCTGCATCGGCCTAATCTGTGTAATTGGGCCGCTAAAGGTATTGCATGAATTAGAAGTCGAGAGCAGCCATCATCATGTGCAGGAATGTAGCATCTGCCATCTGGTACATGTTACAACGCCAATCATTGAACTCGATGCCCTACCCGCACAGTCACCGGCACAGCATAGCCGCCAAAGCAACGTTCTAACAGGCTATCGTCTTCCCACGCAACCCTTGGCAAGATCTCCTCCGGTAACAGCCTAAAACGAATGTATGTATCTTTATTTACCATTATTTTTAGACAGGAGTTATCATGCCTTTTCCTTACCGTCTTTCATCGTGTGCACTAATGCTCAGCACACTGACAATGGCTACCACTGCATCAGCAGAAGAGGCTTTTCGCCAGCACGACGCCCATGTACACGGCGTCGTTGAATTCAATATTGCCCAAGACGGCAAAGATTTACTGATGGAGATCACGGCCCCGGGCGCGGATATTGTTGGCTTTGAACATGCTCCGACCAACAAGCAACAACAACAGCAACTAGAAAGCGCAATTGCAAAACTTAACAACGCCGGAAAACTCTTTGCTTTCTCCTCGGCGTCAAACTGCCAGCTAACCGATGCCCATGTCACTGAAACATTAACAGCTAATGATGACCATGACAGTCATGCTGGACATGATCACGACGAACATAACCATGACAGCCACGCGGAACATGATCACGACGAACATGATCATGACAGCCACGCGAAACATGACCACGACGAACATGACCATGACAGCCATGCGGGACATGATCACGACGAGCATGACCATGACAGCCATGCGGGACATGATCATGACGAGCATGATCATGACAGCCATGCGGGACATGATCACGACGAGCATGACCATGACAGCCATAATGGACACGGTGAGTTCTCTGCTCAGTATGTGTTCCGATGCAGTAACATCGAACAGCTAACCTCTCTGCAGGTTAACTGGTTCAGCCACTTCCCGACCACGGAAAAAATCACTGTCCAGGCAATTACAGATACCAACCAAAGTGCTTCGCAGCTAACGCCAACCAGTACAGTATTCAAATTCTAAGCTTTGGCTTATAGCGAGAATCCATTAACGATGGGGGGCTTCCCCCCATTACAGGGACAACTATGAACGTTATAGAACTCAACGACATAACATTTCGCTGGCCAAAACAGACGGAGGATCTCCTCGACATTCCATCCCTAACGATAAAAAAAGGCGAAAAAGTCTTTCTGAAAGGTCCGAGCGGGAGTGGCAAGTCCAGCTTGTTAAGTCTACTGGCAGGCATTTCACAGCCAACATCAGGCGAAATCCAGCTGTTGCAACAACCCTTCAGCCAACAAAAACCGACACACAGAGATCAATTCAGAGCCAATCACATTGGCTATATTTTCCAGATGTTCAATCTGCTTCCCTATCTCTCGGTGATCGATAACGTCCTGCTACCGTGCCGTTTCTCCCGGCTGCGAAAAAATAGGCTATCAAGCGCTATGGACTTAGAGGCTAAACGGCTATTAACCCAATTACACCTGCCTCAAGAATATCTTGAGAAGCCAATAACCGAACTGAGTATCGGTCAACAGCAGCGGGTCGCAGCAGCAAGGGCGCTGATAGGTCAGCCGGAGCTATTAATCGCGGACGAACCAACATCAGCGCTCGATCATGACAACCGTGAGGCCTTCATCCAATTACTCATGGCAGAATGCGATAAAGCAGAAACAACCTTACTCTTTGTCAGCCATGATGAAACACTTGAATCCTTATTCGACCGTAGCATTGCACTCAACGAATTAAACCGAGCAGCAAGAGGGATCTGCTAATGGGCGCGATATTCCGACTGGCATGGCAAAGCCTGACTAACCGCAAAACGACAGCATTGCTTACCCTGCTGACCGTCGCCATTTCCGTCACCCTATTACTTGGTGTTGAAAGAGTACGTACTCAGGCTAAATCCAGCTTTGCCAATACGATTTCTGGAACAGATTTAATAGTTGGCTCCCGTTCGGGCCAGGTAAACCTGCTGCTGTATTCCGTTTTCCGCATCGGTAACGCCACCAACAACATTGACTGGAAAAGCTATCAGGAAATTAGCCAACACCGCTCAGTGAAATGGTCAATACCCATCTCGCTTGGAGACTCACACCAGGGTTACCGAGTGATCGGTACCAATCATACCTACTTTACGCATTATCAGTATGGCCAAAAGCAACACCTTAGTTTCGCCGAAGGCCGGCAGTTTACTGGGCTATTCGAGACCGTTCTGGGTGCAGAGGTCGCGAAGAAGCTCAACTATCAGCTCGATGACGAAATCATCATCGCCCACGGTATCAGTGATAAATCTTTCAACCGTCATGATAACTTACCGTTCAAGGTGGTCGGCATACTGGAACCAACAGGTACGCCAGTCGACCGCAGTGTCCATGTCTCTTTAGGCGCGATTGAAGCAATTCATATCGGCTGGGAATCTGGAGCCAAGTTAGGGCATACACCGGATGCACAAACTCTGGCCAACTATCAGTTCGAGCCGAAACAGATTACCGCCTTCATGCTTGGTCTAAATTCCAAAATACAGACTTTTGCACTGCAGCGTTATATCAACACATATTCGAAAGAACCGCTGAGTGCCATTATGCCCGGCATCGCTCTGCACGAACTATGGGGAATGATGTCAATTGCCGAGCAGGCACTG
>NZ_JAKRFQ010000465.1 GCF_022347985.1 Photobacterium sp. OFAV2-7 | reverse complement strand
GATATCAAGGTGAACCCGCCCTGGCCAGTACTGTACTTATTTAAATGGTCGTCATTTGAGGTGGTGATCCTCGGTTCCGACAGTTTTGATGTTAAAACTATCGACAAAAAGAGCCTGACCTTGGGTCCCGGTAAGGCTAAGCAGCTTCGCTACTACATCACTGATGTAAACAATGATGGCAAAAAAGACTATATTGCCACATTCAAAGGCAAGGGAACCGGGCTAAAGAAGGGTAAGCAGGATGTCTGTGTCTGTGGCACCGCCGGAGGCGAAGGTTTCGAAGGCTGTGATGAGATCTATGTGAAGCCCGTCTCTGATAAATGGCACTATTGATTTCTAGCTTTAAATCAATGCAAAAAGCCCCATAAGTTAAGCTTATGGGGCTTAATGGCACTGGCCACTCACAGTTCACTCAGAAGGTACCGTTAGAATTGCGCACGTCGATTTGCAAGTTTGCTAGCATGAACCGGAAGCACCTCGGCAACGTTATTGTCCAGCTGTGCCAGCACGCTGTTGTAACCATAGCGAGGCTGCCATCCGAGTACCTGTTGTGCCAGCGATGAGTCGTACACCCGATCCAGCGTTTTGGGCAATGTCCATCCCCGGCGCTGAAACGCCGCGGCGAGTTCAGGCTCGTACTGGCTGATCACGGCATCAGCCTGCTGATATAACGATGAACAGTCTTGTCGGCAGAACGGTGTTTTTGCCGACAGGATGTAGCGCTTAAAACCCTCCGGACGTGTATCAATGGCGCATCCATGGGCCGAGGCGACATCTCTGGCATCGATACCACGGGTCAGGCGATAGACGGCCATCATATCGGCGGGCTCGGGAAAGCACCGCGACATCTGCAATACGGTAACAGGCAGTGAGGTTTCCTCTGAGATACGCTGTAGCAGATTCTCGGCCTGAATTTTGGTTCGATGGTAGACGGTTCTTGGCTGCGGTGTCACTGTTTCGGTGATCCAGCCAGTTCGGCCCTCTGGCGTTGACGAATAGCCGTAAAGTGCCGTCGTGCTGGTATAAATAAAGTGGCTGATACCATGCTCAATCCCCCTTGTGACTAATTGCTCTGTCGCCTCTACGTTGATCTCGGCAAACTCTTGATCCGAGCGTAAGCCGACATGGGGCGCATGCAAAGATGCCGTATGCACAATGACATCAACCCCTTGCATTGCCGAGCGAACGAAGCCGCGATCCCGAAGATCGCCGACAAAGTCGGCGGTTGAGCAGGGAAGCATATCCAGCCCCACTACCTGGTGATGGCGCATTAAATGGATATAGATATGACGTCCAATCCGGCCGGCAGAGCCGGTAACTAAAATTTTCATAATTGACTAGGGCGTGTTGGTAAACAGGAATGGCGGTAATTATCGAATGACGAGATAGGCACCGGCAAATAAAAGTGCGATACCGAGCATCCGATACAACTCTAGCCCTCGTGCAACCGTGCCAAAGGCACCCAGATAATCAATAACGACTCCCGCAAGAAGCTGGCCGACAATGATTAAGGTGATGGCAGAAACGGCACCAAGTTTCGGGATGGTGTGGCTAATAGACAGATACAGTACCAGACCGAAGGCCCCGCAGCCTAACATATACCATGGCAGTTCACGCCATTGGGCGATATCTTCTCCCCGTCGGGAGAGCAGGAGGATCAGCGAGGCGATTAATCCGCCCAGATGGACGATAAAGCTACTTGCTGCGCCACCGACACGTTGTGACATGGCGCCTGCAATCGGAGCCTGGGTGCCAACCGCAATCCCGCCGAGCAAACCAATACCAATCGTTAATGCCAGTTCAAACATAAACCCTCCTTCTGGGTAGCTCTGTGCCCAGCGTGTGCTGAAGCAGTTTTATTCGTGATACATGGACGATGTTTGTGGTTATAAGAAGTGTAGGAAAATAGATGTATGAACAAAAATGGTTTAAATTCACCTTATGTATTCCCACCAAGAATAGATAAGGTGTAAAGAGGATGTCTTTTGAGAAATTAGCGAGGCTCGATCTAAACCTGCTGGTTTGCCTGCATGTCCTGCTAGAGCATAACAATGTCAGCAAAGCGTCCGAGCATCTGAATCTGAGCCAGTCGGCGATCAGCAAAAGCCTGGCCAGGCTCAGAGAGCTATTTGATGATCCGTTATTGCAACGTTCTGGGTATGGTATGGAGCCAACACCCCGGGCCAAAGAGCTGAAACCTATGCTGGCAAAGCTATTGTTTGACATCGAAAAGATGACAGCACCCACGACATTTGAGCCGTCGCAAAGTACACGAAGCTTTCAGATGGCGGTAGTCGAAAGTATCTATACCCTGCTGTTTCCCCATTTTATTGGTGAAGTATTCTCAACCGCTCCCCATCTCACTATTGATACCTGTAGCTGGGGCTCTGATACGTTTGGGCAACTTCAAAGAGGCGAGCTGGATTTTGCCATTACAGGCAAGGATCTAAACCCGGAAGATGCAGAGCGAACACTCACCCCGCCCAAAGGAATACTTTCTGCCGAGCTGTATCAGGACAAACTTTGCTGCATCGTCAATTCGCGGCACCCGGTGTTATCGGAAAAATGGGATTTAAAGGCCTACATCGACCAGCGGCATATAGTGACTAAATACTATAAAAATGAACGCTGGCTTTTAGATGTCAAACTAGCAGAAAGTCAGTTGGAGCGTGATGTTGCCCTGTTTGTGCCCGATTTTAATAGCGCAGCGGAATTGTGCAGCCACACCGATTTGCTCCTGACCGCACCCAGTCTTTATGCTCGCCATGTCGCCACAAAGTTGGATTTGACGGTGATCCCCCTGCCCTATCCGCTTCCCCCGCTCTCCTATACGCTTTTCTGGCATGAAAACCGGGAGAATGATCTGGCCCACCTCTGGTTAAAAAAACTCTTGATATCCCGTTGCCAGAAACTGGCAACAGACCCGGAGTCAAAAGTATCACCTTGACCAAAACCATCTTTAATCACATCGACAGCCGCATTAGAGCGTAATTGTGACAACCTATAATCGGTTAAAAGGGTTCCTACGCCTTAATACAGCTGTCTCGGTGTTCCTTTGTGTACTGCCGAATGTCCATTTTTTCCCTTGTCAGGCTTTCTCTACGATAAGGTAGGCATGAAGTTGTGGGTGTTGATCAAACTCTAAGTGTCGGATTACACAGCCAAGTTCAATGAATAGCTGCAAGAAACTATTCGTACCCAACGATGAGTAGTACACTTCAGGCCCCATAAAGCTGTCGGTGTGAGAGCCTTCTTTGGCGGTACCACCAAAAGAAAAGATAAACACTCCACCCACATTCAGGCTTGCAACAATTTTGATAAGCACATTGCGTTGCTCTGCCAAAGGTATATGCCAGATACTGTCCCATGCCGTGATAAAGTCGTACTTTTCATCCAGTGAATACTCACAAATATCTGCCTGAACAAAATTGATATTCGGTTGCCGCTTACGAGCAATGTCCAACATCTCTGCTGATACATCTATACCAGAGGGACTGAAGCCCTCGCTTAGCAGCAACTCGATAAAACGCCCCGTACAACCACAGCCGATATCCAGCGCATGTCCACGCCCCTTTGTAAAAGTAATCGCTCTCTTGTGCTGTTCAATACCATTGTTGATATCGAAGTCATTACTCTCCCAAAGATGAGTAATTTGGTTATATGCTTTTCCTATCTCTGTCGGTTTCACTTAAAAATCTCCTTGAGGCCTAACGCCGAACATCAGTTGTACGACAGTGAACTAACCAGGTATACCACGCTTTATTCCCTAACCGATCAGTGCTACCGGATACCGGGGTTGCTATACGAAACTGAAACCTGACGGATAAGAATGAATCCCATCAAAATCGGCCTTACTCAATACTACGCCTTTAGATTTTGCTATCGCATAAACCATACTGATATGAAAGTAAAAGTTAGGGAGTATGTACTGATGAATGAACTCTGATTGAGACAAGTTTATTTCAG
>NZ_JAKRFQ010000464.1 GCF_022347985.1 Photobacterium sp. OFAV2-7 | reverse complement strand
AAATCAGCAAATGAGGTGATAAGACAGGAAACTTATTGAGCAGACAAACATGATGATCTCCAGCTTCTCCGACATACATCGACGGTTCATAGGGCAGAAAAGGATTCGCTTGCGGTGCTTTCGCTATTGGCTTTTTGCTGGCATTGGGCGTCACAATATAACCGAGGTAATCGACTCCCTGCTCCGTGATCACTTCAGCTTCTGTTGTGATTGGCATCAAGAGGCTATCAGCGAGTGCTTGCTGGGTCACTTGCTCAGCGACATTCCAAAACATTGACTCTCCTTATCTGAAAACAAAACAGATATAAAAGGCTACAGCAAACTGTCTATTTTTCAACCACGTGTATTGCTTAGTTTACACTTCAAATCAGAAAGTGCTCACTCTCAATACCGCTGCTCTATAGCAGCACGCAAAAAAAGTTTGTATGATCAACCCGTTGAATGAGAACAGCTTCCCACCCTATTCCCATGCTCTACTCCAAAGGGGAGCTGGATAAACCTTTGTTCGGTCACTCAAAGTTTATCATCTCGGAGCAGGTTTGTTCGGTCAAACAACCGTGCTCTCTTCACTTTCAACAGTTATCTCTGAAAAATAGAAAGGCGCTTACCGTCTGGTAAACGCCTTTTTGTCGTGCCCTAAAAAGATAGGGCTATATACGAAACGTTGTAAGAAGCAAACCTACAAGGGCTGCATTAAATCAGCTCAGCGGCCAACAGGAAACAGCCAAACAAGAAGCTCATTACCAGAGCAAGCTGGCCGCCTCCGGCCTGATAGCACTCCATCAGCCCATCCTGAGCATCTTGCAGTTTACGTACTTTGATAGTCATTGCCATCGGCACGAAAATCGCTAGGAAAACCAGAATAATACCGGCATAACCCAATACAGCCAGGAACTGGTCTGCGGCCCATAGCGCCCCCATTAGAGGCAAAATGAATGTCAGCACGTAGGTAACTGCTCGGTTCTGTTTGAAAGCGTCTGCATTTTGGTCGAACAGTGCCATGGCGACACCCAAAAACGACGTCAGCAACGCAAGACCGGTAAATACAGACAGCACCAGCTTGATCATACTGTGTTCGGCACCCAGCGTCGCAATCAGCTCGGAGACATTTGCAAAAGACGTCATCTGTTCTGCAGACAAGTTACCCATCGCAGCGTAGAGCCAGAACAGGTAACAAACCAGAGGAATACATGAGCCGCCAATAATCATATTTCGTAGCTGCTTGTGTGTTGCATCTTTGTTGTACGTCACCAGAGACGGGATAACCACCACGAAACCAAAGCTGGTGAACAGCACAGAGCTCGTTTTGATCAGATCAATCTTGCTATCGCTGGAGGCTTCCAGAAGGTTTTCAACAGAAATAGTCGGCACCAGAGATACCAATGTCAGCCCCAGCATAACCACCATAATAGCGAATAGCACTCGGTTGAGCTTATCTACCGCAGCTGTACCGGCAGCTACAACGATCCCGGCAATCAGGGCAAAGGCGATTTGACACTGCATCATTGTCAGCTCAAGACCCAAGCCGCCCAGCATCTTCTTAACCAGATCACCGGCACCAATGATGTAAGCCATCAACAGACAAACCAGCAAAGCGTAAAGCAGGCCGTTGGTCACTACCTGGCCACCCTTACCCAGCGTTTTGCGGGCAATGGTATTCATTCCCAAACCACCACCGGCTTTGATACTGGCTTCCAGTAGCAGCAAGGCCGCATATGTCGTTCCCGACCAGATAAAGAGCATCATTAAGGTGCCCCATAGCAGTCCGAATTGTGCCAACACCATCGGGATTGCCAGCATTCCCGCACCCAGCGCCGTACCCGCAACGATCAGCGCACTACCCAATAACTTCAAATTCACAACAATTATCTCTGAAAAATAGATCGATTCTGCCTGAAGGGCTTCCCTTAAGCAGTACTGATATGCTGTCTATTTGGCGATCTAACTTATGCTCTGCTGTGGTCAGCAGCAAAAAAGCGTCAACACATAAAGACTTTGGTCAAAGTCGTTATAAAACAGTCTATAAAGAAAGATCGTCCCCAAAGGACAGACAAGAATTAATAGCTAAAAAAGCTAAATCGCGAAAAGGCAAAAAAGCCGTTGTGCTGGGAGGCAAAGGCAGAAGAGCTGGCAGAATGTTGATGAGATGGTGTCGCGTCCGACGCTGACAATGAGCAGTTTATGGCTGAATAAGACAGCCCTGCTGTATTAAGTTTCATTTATCGTACTCCAAAAAACGATATTTCCCTGCGAGTAAGGATAATAATCCATCAATTATCCTGTTTTTGTTCGGTCAATTAGCAAGTTAAAGTTCTGACAGGTAAATCACAACAACCATATATGAAATCTTTGATTTCATATATGGTTGCATGGTTTTCGATGAGTGAACCCAATGGCGAAATAAGAAAATCCCTTCCGGACAATTGTTATCCGAAAGGGATTTGAAGAAGGCATTTGTAATAGCGTTATTGGGTACTTGAGCCAGTCGCGACTAGCATCAGATGGTTAAACGGGCCAGGACGGACACTGATATGGCTACCATCATCAAACTGAATGCCATCATAGTAATCACTGCCCCACTTCACCCGAGTATACCTCGCATAACGAGCTTTGGTGTACACCGCCTCAAGTGCATTTAACGCACCATCCTTTTGGGCCTGAAGCAAAATAGCGGGGCTTAGCAACTTTTCAGCGACAGATTTTACGGCAACAGTCATCCTAACCTCCTGTACACCCTGGAACATATTGTTCTTTTACCAAATCCATACGCAGTTGCAACCTTACGTCAGACCAACCGAACAAAAAACACCCAAGATAAACGTTAATTACTCTGTTGTGGGATGGGATCTGTGTCTCCATGGATCAAAGCTGCGTTGACAACCACATCCACACCACCACTTGTCACAAAGCTAGATACCGCCAGTTGCTGCATGTCCATCGATGCTCTGACTTCTTCCATGTTAAACTGTTCGTCACCAGGCATCGATGGTAAGCCCTCGTCGTTACCTTTTCCGTCATAGGAAACAGCTCCCTCATAAGGGAACAGGTAGGTCCCGTGGCCGCCGTGCTTAACGCGGATAGCGCCTTTAATGGCCTCCGTTCCATCCAAGATTGGCTGGGAAATTGGGTCGAGATCCAAGTGGCGAATTAGTGGCTCAGTACCCGTTAACGGCAAACCTTCAGCACTGTTGGGAACAACAGTATCAGACAGGTATTCAACCCCTTCGATACATGACTCACCCAAGAATTCTCCGCAGTTACCTGCCGCTTCAACGAGCAGAATTGGTTGCTGAGGATTATTAGCTTGTCTGGTTGTGAAGTTTGCTGGATCCCCTGCATCAACCGCCGCCTGAATCGCAGTCGTCATTTCCTCTATCACCATGCCATAGATCATCTCTTCGATATCAGCGGCTTTATCACGATTCTCCTGACTCTCAAGTTTATAGTCACGTAACGCGTTCAACCCTTCTTCAGGTGCATGCTGGGATTCATCATAAACACCCAGGATCCCGGCAACGGCTAGCTGAACATCAGTTGAGTTTTTGATCTCGCCAATCACTTCCTCACCAAGCAACATAGAGTTCATCACCAGATCCGTTAAGTGCATTCCCGGCACCACTAAAGTAACGGTGGAAAAGGCCAGTTCGTCAACACCCTGAGACATCTCACTCACCATAGTGGAAATGATTCCCCCCAGTGAATGGCCGATAAGGCTGATGTCTGTATTATCGACATACGGCGTGCTATTAAGCGCTTTTCGCAGTACAAGCTGATCCAGCACAGCCTGGCGCTGATTGTCTCGCAAAGTCAGCGGACTCAATAGGTTCAGATAAACCGATTTATCCTGATTATCTTCACCGCTACTTGCGGTAATATCCATTCCATTCTTTCCATCGAGATCGATGCCACGCTCACCGTGTAGCGGCAGGTCAATCGCCACAACAAGGCGTCCATCCTCCTGATTTACAATACTATTTACCATAGA
>NZ_JAKRFQ010000463.1 GCF_022347985.1 Photobacterium sp. OFAV2-7 | reverse complement strand
TGACTGTTTGGTACGCCATCCTTTATTCAGCCAGATGTTATTTTACAATCTGCGCTGAAAAAGCCCGAAAACTAGGGGCATTGGCTACAATCTCCGTGGGATGGCGACGATTGTATGCACTTAACAGCTCGCTAACAATATTGCGGCTTTGTTTCGTGACTGCTTTTTGGCGCTTTCTTGATTTATATCAAACAGAATGAATGCTATTACGAGTCTTCAGTTTGTTTAACATTAGCTACAAAATACTACGTCGCACTGAAGGTAAAACTGAAAATGTGTGAAAACATCTCGTTATGGTGTAGCTACCAGGCTATTTTGTTCAAAGCCGAGCAACACCCTGTTTACCCTCGCTTTGCAATTCTAACAGCATTTAATCCCAGAAGCATTGTTCTTAATAACCCTGACAACCTAAAACGGAACGAATTACTGAAAATTGAGCTCCTAAGTATGACAAATGGGGTACAAAGGGTGACAACCAGTGCGCCGGACGGCAGCTGGCAGGAGATTGGCTTTGCTGCCGACATCACGGTGGCAGAGGCTCGGCAGTTGGCATGTCGCTGGCAGCAGAATGCATTTTACTGGGTTGAGCTGGGGGAGCTGCGCCTGGTGCCGGCCTTGATGACAGATGTGGCAATAACAAAACTGGGTGAAATCAAAGACTTTTTCTACACTGAGTAGAGGTGCGGTACTTGCTTTGAAGACAAAGGAGATTGTGATGCTAGATTTACTACCCGATTTGTGTGATCGCTTTGGACAGGATGTTCGCTGGCTACCTCTGACAATGCATGACTACGGCGGCAGAAAGGTTTTTTATGGTGAAGTAGTGACCCTGCGCTGCTTTGAGGATAACAGCCTGGTACGAGATATTGTCTCCGAAGACGGCACCGGCAAAGTTTTGTTTATCGATGGCCACGGCTCCTGCCGGCTGGCTCTGCTGGGCGATCAACTGGCCTTGTTAGCCCAGAAGAATCACTGGGAAGGCATCGTGGTTAATGGCGCGGCGCGTGATGTCGGCACCCTGGCTACCATGGATATCGGGGTGAAGGCTCTGGCGACCTGTCCGCTTAAAACGGAGAAAAGGCAAACCGGAGATCGCAATGTCACCCTGACTGTTGCCCATACCATGGTGTATCCAGGGGATATGCTGTATGCCGATCTGAACGGGATCTTACTGAGCCAGAAGCCGCTGGATCTCTCGTTTCTTGATGCGGAGGAGTAAATTCACCGTCGGTCACCGTTGAACGCATAGCTAACGAATATAGGCATCCGGTGTTTGTATTCGTTGAGCTAAATGGGCGGAGGGAGCTAGAAACGAAACCCGATGCCCAGTTGGTAGATTTGCTCCAGTGCCTCGTAGTCGACGGTCGCATGAAGGTTTACCCGTTCGGTGACCTCATACTGACTCGACACTTCTACTCCCATCACGGTGTCTTTCTGGACGGTTTCAGAGGTTAATGCACTTTGCAGGCTGATTTTCGGCGTAAAGCTGTATTTCACCCCGGAGAGTAGTCCGCGGGTGGCTGCCTGGGCCTGGTTGCCTGATTTAAGACGTGTACTGAGATAGAGCTCGGTGTTATCGCTCAGGGAATAGGCATAGCCGCTGTCGATCTGCCAGACATCGAACTGCTCGGCACTCTTAGACTGGGACGACATAAACCAGCCGGAAGAATCGCCATTCTGTCCGATCAGGCTAAATAGTCCTGTTTCTGCTGCTGTTGTTGGTAATGCCACTACCAGCAGGGTAACTGTGATCAGCAAGTTTTTCATTGCGCCACCATCCCTGTGTCTTGTTATTGTTTATGATTCTATTTTTATGCTGTGCTGTTCATAGTCAGCCTTATCAATACTAGGACAGAATTCTCAAGATTGGTATGCATTAATTGCTCTTATGAGATATTAGGCATAGCAATTTTGTTATCAGCTCTGTTATCCGCCCTTTTAGGATCCGTTCCTGGATCTATTTTCTCAGTCGCTGCTTGTTGCTGTAGGGGTAGACGTCCTCATATTGGCCGTTGGTTATATTTTGCTGCAGTTGCTGCCAGTAGCTGGCTTCAAACAGATCGCTGTGAAGTTCATTGAACAAGGCCCTGACGGTCGGGTTGATCAATAGAAATGTCCGAAATTCTTCCGGGAAGACATCGTTGACTCCCACGCTGTACCAGGGTTCGGCTGCCATCTCGTCTTCAGGGTAGCGGGGAGGCGGGATCTTGCGGAAGTTCATTTCGGTCATATAGCTAATTTCATCGTAATCATAGAACACCACCCGTTTGTGCCGGGTGACGCCAAAGTTTTTGAACAGCATGTCGCCGGGGAAAATATTGGCCGCGGCCAACTGCTTGATAGCCTTACCGTACTCGTCGACCGCATGGCGAAGATCCTGTTCATTGGCCTGCTCGATATAGATATTAAACGGGATCATGCGCCGTTCGGTATACAGGTGCTTGATTATGATCTGATCGTCTGTGACTTTGATGATCGATGGGGCCACCTCGAGCAGCTCTTCCAGCAGCTCATCGCTGAATCGGTGACGTTCGAAAGAAAAGTTGCGGTATTCCTGGGTATCTGCCATCCGGCCTACCCGGTCGTGCTCCTTGACCAGCTTGTATTTTTCCCTGACCGTGGCGTGGCAGATATCTTTTTGCGGGGCAAACTTGTCCTTGATGATCTTGAACACAAAGTCATAGGAGGGCAGGGTGAACACAGACATCACCATCCCCTTGATCCCCGGGGCCGAAATAAACTGATCGTCGGAGTGTTCTACGTGGTGGAGAAACTCTCGGTATAGCTCGGTTTTGCCATGCTTTTGACAGCCTATCGCCGTATAGAGCTCGGCTTTGGTCTTGTTGGGGATCAGCTCGGCCAGAAAACGGACCAGAGCGGCAGGGGCCGGGGCATAGACCATGAAGTAGGATCGGGCAAAACCGAAGATAATGCTGACGTTGTCGACATGGAACAGGCAGGCATCGATATACAGCTCCCTGCTGCTGTTATTGAGCACGGGCAATACCAGCGGTACCGTACTGTTATCGTTGAGGTAAATCCGGCCAATCAGGTAGGCTGCCTTGTTGCGGTAGAAGGGCTCCCGGATCATTTCTATGACCGGAGCGTTGCCTAGCGTGGTGCCCAGATCGTTTTGCAGCCGCTGGACAATAAGGTCGATATCTCGATTTTTGTCTTCCCAGCTCAAGGTAAACGGGGTGTCGTCCAGCATGCGTTCCAGAACACTTTTCAACCCGTTGCCGTTATTGTAGATGCGAGTGAGCGAAGTGGGATAGGTCGGGATCCGCCCTTCTTGTGAGCTGTGGACAAACAGCTTGTCCCGGTTGATGTTGCGGTGCTCGAAGATCCGGCAGTAGACGGAATTGAAAAAGCTCTCGGCAATGTCGTACCGGGGGTAGTCCAGCAGGAGATCTTCATAGGCCGACTTCACCGCCATGAGAAAGGTGCGGTTGGCATAACGCTCGCCGAGCATGATCTGGATCTGGCTGGTGACCAGCCCGACATGGTGATCGTAAAAACTGATCCGCTTTTTGAGTGCCTGATGGACGGCAGGCCAGTTTTGGCTTTCGAAACGTTCCTGGGCACCGGCGGTGACATCCAGGAATCGGCCGTACATGGCATCAAAGCCTTGCAAGATTGTGTGGGCTACTAGCTGTTCCATTACTGCTGCCATTCGGGATCCCTCCGAACTAAAGAGTAGACAGAGAATTTAAATTTTCTGTCTCAAATCTGGCTAATTATTATTCATCATAAACACTACTATGCAACGGTGCACGCTTAACTTCAATCTATCCCCTGTTTTTTATTCCTTTTAGCGATTGATAAAGTGGGTGTTTTGTCACCTATTTGCTAGCAGCTTATTCGAGAAAAGCAAAAAAGCTTGTTGACTCGGTCTGTGGAATCAGGTAAACGTTAAGTAATACAGAATATTGGCTAAACCTAAGGCTATTATGTTTTCAGCGATCAGCACTACCACCACCATTATTATTAC
>NZ_JAKRFQ010000462.1 GCF_022347985.1 Photobacterium sp. OFAV2-7 | reverse complement strand
GGTGGCAATGGCCCTCGCCCAGCGATACGGAGAAAGCTTCGCCAAGGCACCCAGCATACCTAAGATCATCGCCAGTACTAACGATAGCAAAGCTACCTGCAGGGTAATCCATGCCCCTTCGACCAGCGACCATTCATATCCTTTTAAATCTAACAAAAGGTTGCTCCTTTATACTGCAAAGGGAAAGCAGGAGGCGCTCTCTTCCAGCGTCCGGACATATGCCCCCAGCCACGAAGACGACATCAGGCCATCTGCGATTCTTGAGAGCATAGTCCGCTTTCGGCTCTTTGCCAGAAACTGGATTCTGAGTGCTAGCCTCCGCTCTTAACTCTTACTGACCGTAAACATCGTAAGCGAAGTATTTCGCAGCGATTTCCTGGTAGATACCTTTTTCACGCAGTGACTTGATAGCCTGATCAAGTTGCTTGGTTAGATCTTTGTCTTGCTTACGCACAGCAATACCAAAGCCGTCGCCAAACCACTTAGGATCAGTCAGTGACGGGCCGATAAACTCATAGCCATCACCACCGCTCTTGTTCAGTAAACCTTCTTCAAGCGCCGAGGCATCACCAAGAATTGTCGCAATTCGACCAGCCTTAAGATCCAGGTACGCATCATCGAAGGAGCCGTAACGTACAATAGAAACAGAACCACCGTAGTTGTCAGTCAGGTACTTATCGTGAGTTGTTGCACGCTGAACACCGACCTTCACGCCTTTGAGGCCCTCTTTGGTGAACTCAATTTCAGTTCCTTTCTTGGCAACAAACTTGTTTGGAATAAGGGCGTATTTGCCAGTGAAGTCAACTTTCTTCTTGCGCTCTTCAGTGATCGACATTGCCGCAATAATGGCGTCATATTTACGGGCTAGCAGCGAAGGAATGATGCCGTCCCAATCCTGGGCAACGATCTTACATTTTGCCTGCAGCTCCTTACACAGCGCATTGGCCATATCGACATCAAAGCCTTTCAGTTCGCCGTTTGGCTCTGTCCAGCTAAATGGAGGGTAGGCACCTTCGATACCAAAACGTACAACCTTCCAGTCTTTTGCCTGCACCGATGTTGCACCAAGTGCTGATACCATGGCAGCTGCCAAAATCCATTTTTTCATCTTCTACTCCTGTTGTGTTTGCATCTGACCGGCCTGTCCCCAAACAAAACCGGTGCAGTGATAAAAAAACCGAGTTCTCAGTTTAGTAAATCGAAGAAATAAACTGCTGTAACCTTTCTGATTCAGGGTTGGTAAATAATTTGTCGGGATGCCCCTGTTCTTCAACCAGCCCCTGGTGCAGGAACATCACCTGGTTGGACACATCACGGGCAAACGCCATCTCATGGGTGACCACCAACATTGTTCTGCCTTCTTGCGCCAAATCCTGCATAACGCCCAGCACCTCACCCACCAACTCAGGATCCAGTGCCGACGTCGGTTCATCAAACAACATGACTTCCGGATCGACGGCCAGAGCCCTTGCAATTGCTGCACGTTGCTGCTGACCACCAGAGAGGTGGCCCGGGTAATAGTTACGTCGCTCGTACAAACCCACTTTCTTCAACAGCGCTTCGGCCTTTTCGATAGCTTCAGCCCTCGGGACCCCCAATACATGGATTGGTGCCTCGATAACATTGCCCAGCACTGTCATGTGAGACCACAAATTGAACCCCTGAAAAACCATCGCAAGCCGTGAACGGATCCGCTGTACCTGTTTTTCGTCCACCGGTAAAAACTCTCCCCGGCGATTATTTTTCATTTTTATTAGTTCGCCATTCACCCAGATCTCACCCTGAGTCGGCGTTTCCAATAAATTGATGCAGCGAAGAAAGGTACTCTTCCCTGAACCGGAAGAACCAATAATTGAAATTACATCGCCACGGTGAGCCGTCAGCGAAATTCCTTTTAGGACTTCATTCTGACCAAAAGACTTATGCAGTTCCTTTACATCAAGCGCCACTACATCTGCCATGCGCGCTAACTCCTGTTGCTCCGTGAATCGGGAAATTACGCTCTTTAACGCCTCTCACCTAGCCGTTTTTTAGCCTTCTGGCACATTTATCCAGGTGTAGAGGTTTAGTCTGTTTTCCGAGCACTTCATCGAAGGTATCACCACCAATCACAATTGGCAACATTTTGTTAACCTAAAACCCTCGAGAATCAACAGTTAAATAGCGTGCATAATTAGTCACTTATCAGTTCGTTTGGGGAATTTGATAATAGCCCTGACTTGGGGTAGGTTATTGCGATAAAATCGTCATAACGTAAGTCTGGCCGGGTTGATATATGTACAAAGCCTACTTTGAACAAGTTACTCACTATAGCATTAGGCTGTTACTCATTGGTTTGACATTGCTTTCTAGTCAAGCAAGTGCACTGAACCAAGAGCAAGAAAGTCGCAGTATTCTTACTATAGTTCCGTCTTATGTCGATCAGATCACTGCCAATTTTAACCCTTTCTCCAAGACATGCATGCCTACGACGCATGAATTTATTTTTGAACCACTCATTGTTTTCAATACCCTGCAAAACAACAAGCCTGAATACCGACTTGCTACGGGTTACCAGCTGGATCCCGACCTGAAAGGGATCACATTTACCCTAAGAGAAAAAGTCACCTGGTCAGATGGAAAACCATTCACCGCTGATGATGTTGTTTTTTCGTTTTCTTTAGCACAAAAATATTCAGAACTTGATTCACATGGCATAAATCAATGGGTCGAAAGTGTTAAAAAACATGGAAGCCACGAGGTCTATTTCAAACTAACCAAGCCCAATGCACTCGTCGCCTATAACTTGGTGCTGTTACCCGTTGTGCCCAAGCATCAGTGGGAGCAAATTGCCGATCCGATCAGCTACGCCAATGCGACTCCCGTGGGTACCGGCCCCTATACCCAGATAGAATCTCTCAGCAAAGAGGGTTATCTGCAGTGCGGCAATCCGTTCTACTGGCAGGCTGAAAAGCGTCACATCGACTGCCTTCGTTATCCCAAAATCACCAATAACGATGACTTTATCGCGCAGATTGCAAAGGGGGAGTTCGACTGGGCTGGATCGTTTATTCCTGATATCGAGCGTCAGTATGCCTCCTACTCACCGGACTTTAAGTACTGGCTACCGCCATCCAGTCCTATCAGCCTGCTATTTAACTTCAAGGCTGCGGAGCCGGAAATAAGAACCATCTTTGAGGAAGTCGATTTCCGCCGGGCGATATCAATGTCGGTACAACGTCAACAACTGATCAATATCGCCGCCTTTGGCCAGGGAGTGCCCTCAAAATTCGCCTCGGGAATGAGTCAGCGCTTTGAACATTGGACCGATCCGGTTGCGACAGAGAAGTACCAGCCCTATATGACATACAACCCGGAACTGGCAAAAGAGCAGCTGTCGTTGTTAGGTATCGAGGATAAGGATGATGACGGCTGGCGGGAGCTGCCATCCGGCAGCACGCTGGAGCTAACGCTTCTGACGCCAAAAGGCTGGTCTGACTTTAATACCACCGCCCTGCTGCTGGCAGAAATGCTGGAACAGGTTGGATTGAAAATTCGATTGGTCGAAGCAGATTTTAATCACTTCGTGGAACGCCTCTCCACCGGTGACTATACCTTGGCCCTGACCAACTTTCCGCAAGGTCCAACGCCGTTCAAATACTTTGATTCTGCCTTTAATAGCCGCTACCAGGCGCCACAGTATCCGCGCTATGCCATGCACTTCTACAAGAATGACCGGGTCGATGCCTTGCTGGCAGAATTTCCGACCGTCTCAAGCGGCCACCAGCGATTAGCCATTATTCGTGAACTAAACGAAATTATTGCCGGTCAACAAGTAACGGTACCACTCTACAATGCGGTGCAATTCTATCAGTACAATACCCAGCGCTTTAGCGGCTGGTTTAATGAGAACAACCCCGTTGCCAGCCCGCTTATCTGGCCACAGACTCCGGAAAGGTTGCTGCATGTACTTGCTCTGCGGCCAAAACCATAATGCGATTGGACATTTATTCCTT
>NZ_JAKRFQ010000461.1 GCF_022347985.1 Photobacterium sp. OFAV2-7 | reverse complement strand
ACGGCATATCTTGATACCAAATGCGGTTACTGCTCCATTCAATCATAGGTCATCCTTAACCTGTGATGAGCTTAGCTTGGCTAGAAGCCCATAAGTTTGAGTAAGTTTTCTGCTGTTTCGATAGCCTGCTGACGATTGGCGATATTCAGCTTTTGATACAGATTGCGAATATGGGTTTTAATCGTCGTTGAGGCAACATCCAGCTCTGAGGCGATTTGCTCATTACTGTAACCCGTATAGATAAGTCCCAATACCTGCCACTCGCGTTGTGTTAGCGGGCTGGTTCGGATTAACTCAGGGACATCTGGCAGGTTAAGCAACTTCTCGACAAAACTTTCATCGAAATGCACTGAGCGGTTACGCTCTTTGCTGGTCATTTCTCGAAGCAACTGACGAGCACGATGCAGCTCTAGTTCGCTAAGTGCTTTACCGTCTACAAGTTCTTGCAGTAAATCGCAAATATCGGCACCATCACATAGGAAAATACCAACCATTCCTGTGCTGTTGGTTAACACTAGGGCTTCTTTGAGCTGTGCTAGTGCTTTTTCTTTTTCGTTCATCCGCTTACTGAGTACAGCTTGTACCACAAGGTTGCGGTTTTGGTCTGTGATCAGATTATGTTTATCGCAACTTTCAAGCAACATATCCAAGATGTGCTGTGAGCGTTCCGTTTCACCCACGTTAAGACAGGCACGGGCAATATTACGCCATTGCAGTTGCTGGAAATGGTTACATGCCGCTTCCGGTTCCTCGGCTTTTTCAAGCCAGCTCTGAATGCTCTCCAAATCGCCTTTGAGCTGCCAGTAGAACAGGTTTGCCAAATCTGTATTGGCTCGCCAGTCAATATGGTAGTCAGAGCGGTCCATCATGCTGTTACACAACTCAAGGTAGCGGGCCGCCTTGTCCTGTTCACCGCGGGTGATGGCGATTCTGGCCAGCATCGAATAGGCGTGTAGGGACTTGGTCTCGTCGAAAGGTGCAAGCACTTCCAGGCTTTTCAGTGCTGCTTCCTCCGCTTCGTCCAGGCGGTTCCAGCACCAGAGTATCTGGGCACGAAGGCGTAGCAGGAACTCGTGCAACGGAACTTGCTGCAGATGCTGTTCTTTAACCAGCTTAAACGCCTGATCCAGGATTTCGTAGGCAGACTGAACATAACCTTGCGCCAGTAAGATCTCACTTTGCTGAAGCAGCGCCCAGAGCGCCTGATGGTATACATGGTACTGTCGAGCCATCTTCTCGGTTTGCTGCATCATCGGTAGTGCACGGCTTAGGTTGCCCAGGCAGTGGTGCACTTCGCCGACAACAGAGGTGGCAACAATTCGACTACGATAGGTAGTAGAAGGAAGCTGGCCTAATGCAAGCTCGGAGAGGGTTAGCGCGTCTTCCGGTTTGCTTTGGTTAATGGCGACCTGGGCACGCAGGGCGTTAAACTCACCCTGAAGTGCGTCGTTTAACACGATGTTGTGTTTGTGCATCTCGGCTTCTGATTCGACAATCAGCTCACCGACATCGTTATAGCGGTGCTGGCTTTGGATCAGCCATAGGCGTAATAGGGCCAGACGCGGGGTACTAAACAGTGTGTCTTTGTCCAGATGATCAATACTGTCTTCCAGCAGTTTAAGCTCGCCATGATGGAACATTTCCCAACCAAACTCGGACAAGATCTCGACACTGAGACTTTTGTCTTCGCTTTTTTGGGCATGGAGCAGAGCCTGTTGCGGCGAGTTTTGTTTTAGCCATGCCCGGGCTGCCAGTGAATGGAGCTCTGAACGTTGCTGCGGAATTTGTGAATAACGCTGGTGGCGTAAAAACTCGGCAAACAGATTATGGAAGCGATACCAGTTATTGTCGCCTTCCAGTGTATTAAGGAATAGGCCAAACCGGTTAAGTGATTCCAGCATCGCCAGGGCATCGCTTCGTCCGGTAAGGTCGGTCACCAGCTCGGCATTGAACATGTCCAGTACCGAACATTGCAGCAAGAACTGCTGGGTTTCGCGATCCAACTGGTCAAATACCTCTTCGGCCAGATAGTCCCAGAGGTGACCCCGATTGAAGTTTGCAACCGATACAGCTGATTCAACGAGGTTGTTTGGTCTTTGCTGTGCATGTAGTGCGATTAGTTGCAAGGCTGACGGCCAGCCTTCTACCTGCTCGCGCAAGGTTTTGAGTACACTTGATTCAACATTGTCAGTAACCCGTTTGTTGAAGAAGCGTTCTGTTTCTTCTTCGTCGAACGCCAGTAAATCGTTATCGACTTCAATTAACAGATCCCGTACTCGAAGGTTGGCTGTACCCAGTGGAGGCAAGGTACGGCTGGTAACGACGAGCGTAATGTTGTCAGGCATATTTTTCAGGAAGAAACGCATACCGTCGTGAATATCGTCGTTGTTGATGACATGGTAATCATCAAGTACCAGATAGGTTTGTTCGTGATAATCGCTCAGTTCACCGAATAGCTCGCTAAAGAGTGTAGACATACAGGCAAATTGTCGACGCTCGGCCATTGCCTGTGTTTTTAGGCAAGCATTATTCGTTGATTTATTAATTGATTGAAGAAGGTAGTTAGCGAAGCGGAATGTGTCGTTGTCATTTTCGTCGATATTGAACCAGCCCGTGTGAGGGTGCTCGTTCAACCACTGTGCTGCCATAGTGGTTTTGCCGTAGCCAGCAGGCGATCGAAACAGAACAAGACGGTAAAAAGGAGCCTGATCTAGCGTTTCCAGCAAACGGGGGCGGAGTATTGCATTATGAAGGCGTGCCGGTCGTGTCAGTTTAGATGGTATCCACATAGTCTTGCTATCTTTTGTAAGGTTTCAGGTCCATTAAAGCTCTTAGGTATTAGTCTACTGCTCTAGGCAGATTATTGGTGAGCTTTATTCCGTGGTGTAATTAAAATCATGCAATAAAAAAATTTCATGACATTTGATCTGGGCCATAACTTTACCCACCTTAATACTAAATTCGGTAATTCTATGCCTTCTCATCCCCGGAATTATGAGTTGGCTCACATATCTCGGATCTTTCATTAAAATTTAAGCCCAATGTTGCACATGTGGATTAGTCTAAACTTGTGAACCAAGTTGCATTATGTGATTCGTAGGGAGCAGTCTACACCTCGAAATTTGCAGAATGTCACACTAGGGAGGGGGATTGGGTAACTACGCCCCTCATACTCATCCCTAATCCTCCCTTGGTTAGGAGGATGTTTTGCCTGACAAACGAAGGCAACATAGTCACCAGTTGGAAATAATCCTAGAGCGAGATTGAACCATGTCTAAAAATGGTCATACACAACAATTTGACAAGGCAGCATTTAAAGCGGCCGTAGAGAAACACCTGACGACGACTTATGCGAATACTACAGAGACTGCTACTCCACGTAGCTGGTATCTGGCAATGGGCCGAGCACTGGCAGAAATCAGTACCGGCAACCTGCTAGAAACAGAAAAACAACTAGCAGAAGAGAAAGCACGTAGTGTTAACTACCTTTCTTTAGAATTCCTTATCGGCCGCCTGACAGGCAACAACCTGATCAGCATGGGCCTGTATGAAGACGTTGCTGCGGCAATGGAAGAGATGGGTCACAACCTGACTGATCTACTAGAAGAAGAACGCGACCCAGCACTGGGTAACGGTGGTCTTGGCCGTCTGGCTGCCTGCTTTATGGATTCACTGGCTGCTCAAGAGTACCCGGCAGTAGGTTATGGCCTGCACTACGAGTACGGCCTGTTCCGTCAGTCTTTTGTTGACGGTCGCCAGGTAGAAGCGCCGGATGCATGGCGTGGCCTTGAAGGCTACCCGTGGGAAGTGATTCGTCCAGAGCTTTCTCAGACAGTAAGCCTATACGGTCACGTTGAAGCCTACACAGACGAAAATGGCAACGCTTGCCGTCGCTGGGTACCGGGTATGACGGTTGAAGGTGTGGCCTGGGACCTGCCTATCGTTGGCTACGACAACAAGAGCGTTTACCCGCTGCGTCTGTGGGAGTGCCGTTCTAAT
>NZ_JAKRFQ010000460.1 GCF_022347985.1 Photobacterium sp. OFAV2-7 | reverse complement strand
AAGAGCCTATCTTCGGCCTGGACATGACTGAACTTCCGCATCGTGATCACTGGTACCAGCCTGAATTCTTTGCCAAGCAAAGTCACCCGTTCCTCAAGATGGGCGTCACCTGTAACTCACAGCTACAGGCATCAATTGACAATCAGACTATCAGCAACCTGTATTGCGCAGGTGCCCTGCTCGCGCATTATGACCCGGTCTTTGAAGGCTGTGGTAGCGGTGTCGCCATCAGCACCGGCTTTCACGTCGCCGAGCAGATGATAAAGCCACAGTGCCAAACAACAGAACACGAACAACAAGAAAGGACTATCGCATGAGCCTTCCAAAAAAAGACACCAGCTTTGATCAATGTATCAAGTGCACTGTATGTACCGTCTACTGCCCTGTCGCAAAGGCTAACCCACAGTATCCGGGACCGAAGCAATGTGGCCCGGATGGCGAGCGCCTGCGAATCAAGAGTCCTGAGTTTTATGATGAAACCCTGAAGCTGTGTACCAACTGCAAGCGCTGTGAAACGGCCTGTCCTTCCGGTGTCAAGATTGGCGATATGATTGCCGTCGCCCGCGACGAACATGCCAAAATGCCGCTGAACATCAAGACTATCCGTGACTTTGTACTCAGCCACACTGATTTGATGGGAACAGCAGCAACCCCGTTTGCACCTGTTGTAAACGCCATCACCGGCATGAAACCGGTGAAAAAGATCATGCACAAAACCATCGGCGTACACGATCACAAAAGCCTGCCGAAGTACTCCCACGGCACATTCCGTCGCTGGTATAAGCAAAACTGCACCAGCCAGGCTCTGTATCCCAAGCAGGTACATTACTTCCATGGCTGCTATGTAAACTATAACCACCCTCAGCTTGGTAAAGACTTCGTCAAAGTCATGAACGCAATGAGCATCGGTGTCCAGTTGCTCGACAAAGAGAAATGCTGCGGCGTTCCACTCATCGCTAACGGCTTCTTTGATAAAGCCAAGAAAAACGCCAAATTGAACGTCAAGAACTTTACCGATGCCATCGAAAAGTATGATGCGCCTATCATCTCGACATCTTCGACCTGTTCTTTCACCCTGCGCGAAGAATACCCAGAAGTACTCAAGGTTGATAACAGCCAGGTGGCCGACAGAATCGAGTTCGTTACCCGCTTTCTGCTAAGAAGCTTTATGAATGGCGATATGCCGAAAATGAAGCCGGTCAATAAGAAAGTGGTGTATCACACGCCATGTCACCTCGAGCGCACCGGTGGCAGCCTGTATACCATTGAGCTACTCAAGATGATCCCAGGCCTGGAACTCGTGGTTCTGGACAGCCAGTGCTGCGGCCTTGCTGGAACTTACGGCTTTAAAACCGAGAACTATGACACCTCAATGGCTATCGGTAGCAAGCTGTTCAAGCAAATTCGCCAGGAAAATGCTGATTTCGCCATTACGGACTGTGAAACCTGTAAATGGCAAATCGAAGAAAATACCGACCTTGAAACCATCCACCCTGTTTCAGTCTTGGCGATGGCTCTAGCCTGAACCTAAGAGGGCCTAACTGGCCCTCCCCTCTTTTTATTACAAAATTCTTGATAAAGATCCTATAGTTATTCTTGTGCTAGAAGAAAAGCTGGCAATAGTGCCCGATATTCTGGACGGAATATTTCTCTGGCAACCAGATCATAAAACAATGAGAAATGACACGCAGGGAAGCATCAGGAATCTCATCCTATAGCTGAAGTATGCAGTAGCTTGCGCTGGCAGCCAAAGATGGCAACAGCCGATAGCGGCCCTATGAAGATCATCGTGTAGAGACGGTGCTAACTATCATTAAGGGGGTAAACCATGCGCATACTGTCTGTTCAGACAATCAAGGCAAAGCTATACCTGATCAGTTTTATTCTTGTCGCTTCAATGCTCGCCTTCGGCCTGTTCGAAATGGTGTCTTTCAAGAAAATTGATGACTTACAGTTTGCTGCTCAGGAAACCGCACACAGTAAAGCTGACTTACTGAAACTGCGCCGCCATGAAAAAGACTTCCTGGCCCGATTGGATGCCAAATATATAGAACAGTTTAATGCCGACCAGATTGCCCTCTCTGATCGGATAGTCCGGATTCAAACCATTCTTAGCCAATACAGCTCTCAGCATGAGAGCAGCTTTGACTATGTGCTGGAAGTGCTCGATCAGTATTCAACCCAGTTTAATGAAATCACTGATCAGAGTGTCCTGATAGGACTGACAATGGAAGATGGCCTGCGAGGCAATATCAACAACGCGGCTAACGATGCCGAAGAAAAGATTTTGGCCACTGGCGACGAGCAGCTCTACCGTATGTTACTGACGCTCAGGCGCAACGAGAAAGACTTCATCATCACCAAAAATGCAGACCACCTTGGCTACTTCAACAACAACATCGACACCCTGCAGCAAGCCGTCAGAGATAAGCCCTTCAGTCGCTCCGAACAAAGAGGACTAAGACGCAGTTTGGTCATGTACCAGATGATGTTCGAAGAACTGGTTGATGGCTACACCACTATTGGCCTTAGCCATACCGAAGGCCTATATGGTGAGCTGAGAAAGAAAGTGCATGTTGTCGAAGCCGAAATCGACCGTCTAGAGCTGGCACTTATCGACGATATTAATCATCAGCAATATCAGGAAAAACTCACGCTAGCTATCAGCGGTGCTGCAATCACCCTGTTCATGACCATAGTCCTGCTGACATTCAGTCGTAAGATCACCCAGCGTCTGGCCACGGTCAACCACATGATGAAAGACATCGCCGAAGGCAATGGTGACTTAACGGTCAGAATGAATGATAACGGCAAGGATGAGCTGGCAGAGCTCAGCCACTCCTTCGATAGATTTACCTCCAAACTACAAACCATAGTCACTGGTATCGCCGACATCTCGCAGCAGCTGTCTCATGCCGCCTCAGAGTCAACGTCGGCTTCCGATAACAGTCTGGAAAATGCTGAGCAGCAACAGGCTGAGTCTTCCAGCGTTGCAGCGGCAATCAACCAGCTGCTGGCCACCAGCAATGAGATCGCCAGCAATATCAATGATGCTGCCGAGTCCGCTGAAAAAGTGAAACTTGAGGCTCAGAGCAGCTTGCAAACCAGCCAACAAGCAGGAGAAAGTATCCAGACACTGGCTTCGGATATTGCCGAATCACAAACACTGATCGAACGCCTTGAGACGGAGAGCAACAATATTAACAAAGTGATAGCCGTGATCCGTGATATTACCGAACAAACCAACCTGCTGGCCCTCAATGCCGCCATCGAGGCAGCGCGAGCCGGCGAGCATGGCCGAGGTTTTGCTGTCGTTGCCGACGAAGTTCGCCAACTGGCGCAGCGTACCCATAGTTCGACCCAAGAAATTGAGCACACCATCGAACGGTTGCACACAGGTGTTGAAGAGAGCGTCGCAATTATGCAAAAAAGCCAGTCACAGACTGAAGTGACGGTTTCCCAGACCAACCAGGCAACGGATTCTGTCAATCGCATCGCTTCCGCAATTACGGATATCTCGGACAAAAACCTGCAAATTGCCTCGGCATCTGAGCAACAGGCTATGGTGTCTGCCGAGATCGATAAGAATATCTCCCGTATTTCAGAACTGGCGATGAGTACGGCATCAGCTGTCGGCCAGTCGTCACAAGCCAGTCAGGATGTCTCTAAAATGGCCAGACAGCTCGGAGAAGTCGTCGGTCAGTTTAAGTATTAAATGCTAATCATATCCTTTCGTTCTTCAGGCCGCAGGCTGGATATCTTTTGCTGCGGCCTTTTCTTTTACAGCCACTTTTTCTTTGTTCATCAATCGAAGGCACAACAGATAAATCACCCCGTACAGCACCATCCCGCCTAACAACACGCCCTGCCACGCCCCATATTGCCAACAAGCAATCAGGTAAAACCCTCCGAGGCTACCACCGGCATAATAGTGGACAAGATACAATGCTGTGGCTGTTGCCTTGGCGGTTGTTGCTTTCTGACTAACCCAGGCATAAGCC
>NZ_JAKRFQ010000459.1 GCF_022347985.1 Photobacterium sp. OFAV2-7 | reverse complement strand
TATTACCCATTTCTGTTACGGCTGACTCACTGCCCGTTTTCAGAGTAGTGATCATGGTTTCAATCTCTACGGTCGAATCTTGGGTCTTCTGGGCCAGCGCACGGACTTCGTCTGCCACAACAGCAAAACCTCGACCAAACTCCCCTGCGCGTGCAGCTTCAATAGCTGCATTCAATGCCAACAAGTTGGTTTGATCGGCAATGCCTTTGATGACATCGAGAACCGAAGCAATACTTTCGCTATCATCACGAACTTGCTGAATAACACCAGCCGATTTCTCCACATCAGAAGCCAACTGGTTCATGCCCTGTACCGTACCAGCCACAAGCTCATTACCTTTCTGAGTCTGTTGGTTGGCCTGCTTAACCGCTTCTGAGGTAGAATTCGCTCGGTTGGCAACTTCCTGCGAAGTCGCATTCATCTCGGTCATTGCTGTCGCAACTTGCTCAATATCCGATTTCTGTGCATTAACCCCGGCACTGGTTTGCGTCGTCACAGCGGACAGCTCTTCTGAAGCTGTTGCAATATGGTTGATACTGTCATTGAGGCGAACCATCACCTGCTGTAAATGGCGGCTCATCGTACCGATAGCTACAAACAGATCACCGATCTCATCTTTTCGATTGACCTGAATATCAAGGGTTAAATCACCATCCGCAATTTTCTGGGTAATCGCCACCGCCTCATGCAACGGACGGACAATCTGGCGGGTAATGATCACACTAACGACAAGGCCGGCAACAATACCAAACAGGGCAAGTACAATGCTGGTAGCTTCGATGGTCCAAATATTATCAGCCAGACGGGTCTTCTGGATCTTACGGATCTCATCAGCCAGCGACTCGGCTTCACGGGCATTTACCAGCATCGCGTCATTAGCTTTTTCCATGCTGGAAGCGTAGTTGACATAATTTTTGAACGACACGGTATACTGGCTGACATTTTCCAGTACTTTGTCCGCCATTTCTTTATGCTTTGTTGTACGATAGCGACTTTTCAGCTCATTCATCAGCTGAGTCATATCCGCAATATGTTCCTCGACCCGAGTGACATATTGATTATCCAACGTTAGCATGAAGTTCTTTTCGGCACGGCGGGTCTCTAACATCCATTTGATAAGGCGATTTGCATCGTCACCCTTTTCAATTTCCAGAGCAATGCGCTCGCCTTCAGCTTGCGCTGCTATCAATGCCTGATACGCCGTTTTATGATCCTGGCGGACACTCGTTAGCAACATATCAACATCTCGGGCACGCTCTCTCATGACCTCAGATGCCTGCTGTCCTCGTTGCTTTAGATCCATGTAGTTATTGAACTCACGGTGATAGGCTCTCGTTGCTGCTATCATCCGATCCATGTTCACTTTGTCATCCTGAGCGGCCGCATTGTTTTTCTTCTCTTCTGCCAGCGAGATGAGGTCATTGACTACCTTGTTGATCCCTGAAACAGAGCTCTCAGTTCCTCTGATAACATAATTTTTCTCGTTGATACGCGCTTCTTTAATGAATTTAACCATTCGGTTTACATCATCAGCTGTATCGACATCCTTCTCTAGGGATGTAAAACCAAGAAATGCATTCATGGTTAAGAATGACATTAATATTAATATAATTCCGAAACCAAAAGATAACTTGGTTCCAACTTTTAAATTCTGGATATTAAACATCAATAGCCTTGTTGCAATGAAAGTAATGGCGCAATAAAAAATGCACACGAATTGGTTATTCGCATGCATCACATATACATATTATCAAGGCAGAATAGTATACAGTATATCAATGTATTTTTAAATTTCATTAGGCGCTATTTTTATCTATTCCAGTAAACATATTTATAATTTAACCCATACTTATCAAGCCCTATAAAATTCCTATTAGACATGCAAAACTCTCTAACAAACCAAATAAGAATAGGCTGTGAAAATAAATTAATAGGAGATTTAATCTGTAACAGAATGTAAATTAACATCCAAAAGAAATAAGCAATATGACATGAGAAAGAACTATTATCCTTGTTCTAAAGCCAACACCTTGCAACCACAAGCTAATAACATTAAATCAAATATTGATTGTTATTCCATTCATATATACATCACATTCCAACCTTAATAATAAGCTTTCACAATATATTGAATAAAAAAAGCCATTTTCACTTGTTCGGAAAATGGCTTTTTCAACCTACTTATACCCAGGCAACCTATTAGTCCCCCTCACGGTACTGCTTTTCCACTTCATCCTGCGGCTCAAACTCATCATACTCCACTGGCATAACCTCATCGGCACTAAACCTTAACGACGCAGGGACCGAGTAGTTCGGCACATTATCGTAGCTAAAAACCGAATAGTATTTTGGCAAATTGGCATTACCAAACCGATCAAAAGTATAACTGTCTTTACCGGCGTAAAGCTTCACACCATCAAACGGTGAACGTGGTGGATGAAAACTATTTCGAACCACGTACGAACCAACAAAGTCGGCGTGTTCAGGATTAGTCCACGTTAATTTGACCAAACCATTCTCCAGGCTTGCCTGTAGCTCTTGAGGAGCCTCAAGCGCCTGCTTACGCCGCTCTATATATTCAATCACCAGTTGAGGACGCTGCTCGCTGTCGATTGCCTGCCAGTTGACCAGCGCATCTTTTTGCCGCGATGCCGACGTGGCACGAATGATCAGATTGACCGTTTTTTTGTCGCGATGGAATGACTCGAGATGCTGTCTGGCCGAGCTATCAAACATAAATATCTGACGTGGCGTTTTCCCCAACTCCTGGCTGCTAACCTCGTAGCCAAGATATTCAATCTTTTCCCGGTGTTTGACGCTGCAATAATCGAGATCATCCAGCTCGGCAATTTCTGCAGTGAATCGCATGGGCTGTGATACCCCACTCAAGGACTCACTCTCAATGGCAAAATAAGCCTGAGTGATCACGATATCGGATTCATCGCTAATACAAGACAGCGAAAATGCCACCTGACCAAATACCGTGTCGCCTTCAGAATCAAACCCGCACTGCAAGTCTCCTTGCTGTAACTGAGCCGAGCTGATGGTGTGACAATCAGACGCCGCAAGCGCCAACTGATAGGGTCGACGAGTATAAATAAGGTCGAGGCAAGGACGATAATGGATCCCGCCACCAAAGCGACCATAGCCAATATCAAACTGCATCATTTGCGAATCGTTACCGAGCGGCAAACGGTCCGGACCTTGCAGTCGAAGTAGCAGCCGTCCCTTTTCAAGCTGATCCTGTATCAGCTGCTTTTCCATCGCACTAAAACGCCAGCTTTTCCAAATTCCCTGAGTCAGCTGATCAGAGTCAATCGCATCACCCAGCGTCTGCAACGGAGGTGCTTGATGGATCTCCTCATAGACAGAAAGCTCATTGATATCATCAGGATTTAGGATTGATACCGACCACTCGCCATAATTCTCAATTTTTGCCCCTACCCGATTCATCGGATACAGCGAGAACACCGCATTCTTGATAATGGCATCAGGCGGGATCCTGTCCATATCAAAAACAATTACGCCGTAGCACACTCCCTTGGTCTTATTTACCCCGATAAATAGCGAATTATGACCGAAATGTTCCGCATTATGGCTTTGAGTCAGCTCACCGACATAACCAATTTGATCCGGTTTGGGAAATAACGTAAAAGCGAACTCATCTTTTTCCAGACAGGTCTTTATTTTCACCTCAGGCGAAAACGGTGATTTTATCCGGCTCACCCGGTTTACTTTACGCAAATTGTAATAATAGCGATGGCCTGATTTTAGCTGCTTATCGATATATTCATTCTGCGAGGTAATTGCAATTAAGTTTTCCCGGGTGCAATGATATTTCGGCGACTCACTACGATATACCTGATAATAACAACCGTCATCATCCAATAAGTGCTCCCAGCACAGTATCACCTGATTGGCCGTTATCTCCCTAACCTGCCGGTTGCCAGCACATTATGGGAACCACTGCCGACCCTCAAGACAGCGGCGGCTGCCTGGATTTACGCC
>NZ_JAKRFQ010000458.1 GCF_022347985.1 Photobacterium sp. OFAV2-7 | reverse complement strand
GTTTTAAAGAAGCCAAGGTACGCGATAGCTTCAACCAGGCACTGGGCAATCTGTGCCAAAGCGGAGAATACAATAAACTGCTGAGTCGTTATGAAGTGAAGCTGAAAAGTACCGTGTGTGAGAACAATCGCTCTAGTGAGTGAGTACGAGGCAAGAAGGTTCGAGCTGGTACTCAAGGCCGAACCTTCAGAATGTGCTTTCTTCCTATCGGCGTCGAGGATGCTTGTGTGATGATCTGGCTTTATAGGCAGATGCCGCCTTTGCCTGAGAAAGCAAAATGGATTCAACAGTCAGCTCCATAGGCTCTCTTGGCACAATACCGACGGGGAAAGTACGCTTACGAGGTGGTAGATCGCGCTCTTCTGCGGTTGGCTTAGGCATTCGCTTGAAACGGGATAAATAAAACGCTTCTAATTTTTCACGGGCCCATTCTGTTTTACGAAGAAACTTCAGGCTGCCAGCAATGGTCGGGTTGGTATGGAAACAGTTAAAACGCATTGCTGTGTCGAGGATCTCCCAGCCGTAATGATCGACAAGCTCGGTCAGTAATGTTTCTAGTTTAAGGCCGTGTAGCGGGTTGTTTTGCTGTTCTTCTAGCATTGCTGTTCCTATGACAGATGTATATGGCGGGATCGGCGCACATTATACTGTTTACTAATGCTAAATAGATAGTGTTGTTTGTGGCTAGTTAAATGAGCGAACGCTTGAATGGCCTTGTAATTAGGCCATTCAATGCAATGATGGAAAAAGGCTGGTCATATTATTTATACGTCGCCTCAAGTTGTTGCTGTGCGATTTCAAGTTGAGTCAACAGCATTGAAGCATCGCTGATTCTGTTGTTGGTGATCGCTTTGCGAATTCTGCTCTGATAGCTCTTAACCCGGCTAATACACTGCTGACGTGAAAATGCGTCGCGTAGTCCGCTTGCTTGATCCATTAGTACTTGAGCCATAACCACCTCGCTGAGTAATGTTGATAAAATGCATAGTGTTAACTGTCTATGGTGATAGTTAATCACTTTTTGAGGCGCCGAATTTCAGGGAAATGTCAAAACTGACTGTTTTCAATGTAAAGAAGTGTAATTTTTAGTTGCATACTGATGCATCGCTAAATTGATAATTACTAGTGATCGCTAGAAAGTTTCATGTCCGTCTCAGCGTGGTTTATTCATGAAAGTAAGGAGGTTATGTAAATTGACGTAAACTAATTTGAAGCTAAGTAAAGTCGCTTATATAGCCGCAGAGAGTGGGTATTATATATCTCATAAATACCACGAATAATTGATTTCCACCTTCCTACTAGAAGCTGCCGCTATGTTGAAATTTACACTGATATTTGTACTGCTATGGTCTCCGGCCTTGTTGATGGGCTATGAAGAAATGGGAGACTTCTTTTTTTGGCGTCACCAGCTAACGATGCTGTCAGGCTTGATCGGGCTCGGCTATATGAGCCTTGCCGTACTGATTGCGGTCAGGTTCGATTGGGTTGAGCGCCAGTTAAATGGCCTGGATAAAGGTTATGCGCTGCATAAGAGGCTGGGAATAGGTGCGACGGTAGCTTTAGTGTTGCACTGGTTTTTTGTTCAAAGTGCCAAGTGGCTTGTGCAAGCGGGGCAATTAGTAAGACCAGAAAGAGGACGACCTGAAATAGAAGGGGTGAACTGGCATCATATTGCCAGTGAGATAGGAGAAATCGCGTTCTATGTCTTCTTGCTCTTTAGTATCATCAGTTTGGTTCAGGCTATTAGCTATAAACGGTTTAAGTTCACTCATAAAATAGGTGGATTGCTGGTCATCGCTGGTGTTATTCATACCGCTTTGCTGCTTGATTGGAATAGCCAGTCAATAATGATGAATGTCGCAATTGCCGGGATATCCGTTGCTGGCGTTTGGTGTAGTTTATTATCGTTAACAGGAAAGATTGGCGCGAGTAATAAATCACCAGGAGAGGTGGTGTCAGTTGAGCGATTTAATAATGATGGGGAAAGTAATAGCGTAATTCGTCTTGGAATTAAATTAGATTCCTCTATTGAATATCAAGAAGGTCAATTCGCTTATTTAAATTTTCATGATGGCGAAGCACCGCATCCTTTCTCCATTCTCAATTACAATGAGAAAACCCAGCTCATTGAATTTGGTATCAAAGACTTAGGTGATTATACCCATCAAATGGTTAATCAATTAACGGTAGGCTCAAAAGTGACGGTTGAAGGGGGGTATGGGTGTTTTCAGATACCGGAGCAAGCAACGCAAGTTTGGATTGGAGCTGGTATAGGTATTGTTCCTTTTATTTCCAGGTTGTATTGGTTAGCGCGAAAAGCCAATCAAGAACATGTTCAATATAAGAAAATTCATCTCTTTTACTGTGTCAATTCGAGAAAGGAAGCGTTCTTTGAAAAGGAAATCCTCTCGATATTAATGAGCCTAGATTTCATTGAACTTGAAGTGCTTGATGCTGATAAAGGGGAGTTCCTAAGTGCAGAGATGATACTATATATAACCAATAGTAAGGAGTTTGATGTTAGCTTCTGTGGGCCTGCAGCATTCGGTGAGATATTGAGTACAGGATTAGCTGCTGAAGGATTAGGGAGAGAGCGTTTTCATTCCGAAATTTTCAAAATGCGCTAATTGATATTTAACCCCAAACCGTCTTAAGGCGGTTTGGGGTTCCTCGTATCGGCTTACGCAGAAGGCATCAGCAGCTGACCAAGATAGCGGACCACATGGGCAGCATCTTGAGCGGCGTTGTTTACTTTGGCAATGATCGCTTGCGCGCGCTCATCATCATCTTTCAGGCTTGCCTTAACTTTCTCGTTCATGGCTTCGGCCATTTCGAGTTTCTGCTTGCAGTCTTGGAATAGTGCAGATAGGAAGGTCAATTCTACTTCACCACCCTCGGTAAACACGTTAGCCGCAATGCTATAGACAGTGTGAAACTTCGTTGCCATGTCTTTCTTGTTTCCCTGGCCTTCTTTTGCCCAGTCTGCAGCCCAACCTTTGAAGATGACTGCGATTTGTGGGTTAGGAGCGATGTTTACTTGTTGCATTGGGTGTATGTCCTTGGGGATTGGAAGAAAGAGAATAGTAAATGAGTGAAAGGGGAGTTTAAAGCCATAACATTTACTCATGTGTCCGGCTGGACAAAAAGTAAACGTTTATGGCTTTGGCTGGTAGTTGTTGTTTAAAACTGGAAATAGATAAAGGCGGCCTGATCGGAGCCCAATGCTGCCATCAGGTAGATGAACACAACGGTGATAGTGGCATAGCCGTACTCTGGGATCCTTACGGCGGATTTCATTAGCTGATCACGCCAGCGAATTGGCGTGAAGTGAAGTAAAGCCGCTAACAGAAGGGCTAAGCCAGCAATCGGGGCCATCGGCAAGCCAGTGCTTGTGGTAGTGACGATAGTTTCAAGATAGTGCCAGCTTGCTTCAAGATCGTCGGCTCTGAACAACAGGCGGGTCAGGGTGATGATGGTAAAAACCTGAAGAATGCGTATAACCAGCGAAATACCACGAAATACCACCGGAGGCAGCCCCTGTTGTTCCCTCATGCGACTGCGGTAGTGTTCGATACCGACAAGACTGCCGTGGATTACCCCGTATAATACAAAGTTCCAGCCTGCGCCGTGCCAGATACCGATGGCGACAAACACAATCAGTAAGTTGAAATAGATATTGCTCCAGCGCCAGTTTTTGATGGCTTCGTACAAGTAATCTCTAAAGAACGAGGACATGGTGATGTGCCACCGTTGCCAGAAATTAGCCACACTGGTTGCCATGTAGGGGCGATTGAAATTGATGGGTAATCTAAAGCCCATCATTTTAGCTACCCCGATGGCAATATCGGTGTAGCCACTAAGATCCATATACACCTGAAAACTGTAGGCAAATAACGCAATGACAAGAAAGAGCGAGGAAAAGCCGGATGGATTGCCAAAAGCCGGATCTACGATGTGCAGCGCGAGTATGTCTGCAATCATGATTTTCTTGATGAGCCCACGGATGATCAG
>NZ_JAKRFQ010000457.1 GCF_022347985.1 Photobacterium sp. OFAV2-7 | reverse complement strand
TTGAGGCCCGCTGGCTCGCAAACCTCGTTGATGGTGAGACTTCTGCTGTCTGCCAGCTACCAACAGGCGCTCAAACCTGCCTACTCAGTTTTGATTCGGAATGGCTTAGTCAGTTTCAAACAAATGTTGGTGTTACATTTTCTTTCTGAGTATTTGTTCTAAAGGCTGGATTATCTAGCCTTCTGGAGCCTGACAACCGTTAAGCGCTAAATTTTGATGATTTATCAGTCAATATCGTCACTATAAAAAAATAATATTTCACCCTACCCAATCTTCTGAACGCAGTTTTTTCCTCTATCTATTGGTTCCACCACTTTGATCTTTGTGCGGCCTATCGCAATTATCACAAAAGTTAACACCAAGGCATCACTCAGTTAACAAACCTACAGTCTATTGCTTTACATATATTCTATGGTTAATCTCAAGTTATTAACGTGGTCGTTCAATCCAGATCCCACGTTTCAGGAAGTAAATTTCTAGAATAAATCACTTAAAATTACTTGTTTCATAGAGTATTGCAGTACATAAGGAGATGTTTATGAAACGCGAACAATGGGGCTCACGCGCAGGATTTATCCTGGCAGCAGTAGGCTCTGCTATCGGATTAGGGAACATTTGGCGTTTCCCATATATGGCTTACGAGAACGGCGGCGGCGCATTTTTTATTCCATACCTTTTCGCCATGTTAACTGCCGGTATTCCATTCATGATTATGGAATTCAGTCTAGGTCATAAGCTTCGTGGTGCTGCACCTCGTGCCTTTTCCAAAATGGGCGGTAAGCTAGAGTGGCTTGGATGGTTCCAGGTATTTATTGCTGCGATTATCGCTGTTTATTATGTTGCGGTTATCGGCTGGGCAATTTCTTACCTAAGCTTCTCATTTACCCAGAGCTGGGGAAGTGATACCAATGGCTTCTTCTTCGGTGAATATCTAAAGCTGGGTGACAACTCACCAAGTAACCTGGGCGGCCTGCAGCTGCACATTGCTATTCCAATGGCAATTGCTTGGGCAATCACCTTTGCAGCAATCTTTACTGGTGTAAAAGGCGGTATCGAGCGCGCAAGCAAGATCATGATGCCGTTACTATTCCTGATGGTTATTGGCCTAATCACCCGTATCGTCTTTTTGCCTGGCGCACTAGACGGCCTGAACTACCTGTTCCAGCCTGACTTCAGCAAGATCCTTGATGCCAAGGTCTGGTCTGCAGCCTACGGCCAAATCTTCTTCACCCTGAGTGTCGGCTTTGCCATCATGATTGCATACTCTAGCTATCTTCCTGAGAAGTCAGATATCAACAATAATGCCTTCATGACTGTACTGATCAACTGTGGTTTCTCTATCACAGCCGGTGTTCTGATTTTCGGTGTACTTGGCTACATGGCCCAGGAGCAAGCGAAACCGCTTACTGACGTGGTTTCTGCGGGTGTTGGTCTGGCATTTGTAACCATTCCGGCAGCCATCAACCTGCTACCGGCACCATATATCCTTGGTCCACTGTTCTTCCTGGCATTGGTTGTCGCAGGTCTGAGCTCGCATATCTCGATTATCGAAGCGGTAACGTCAGCTATCATCGATAAACTGAACTGGTCACGTAAGAAAGCAGCTTCCATTGTCTGCGGTGTTGGTTTTGTGGTGTCTATGGCCTTTGCGACCAACGGCGGCCTACTGCTACTTGACCTGGTCGACTACTTCATCAACAACGTAGCACTACTAACAAGCTGTCTGATTGAGCTGGCGATTATTGGTTGGTTGTTCAAAGTTGCGGATGTTCGTAGCTATGTAAACAACATCTCTGAATTCAGTGTAGGTAAATGGTTCGAGGTATGTATCCGCTTCCTGAGCCCTGCAATGCTGGCGGTCATTCTGGCGACAAACCTGGTTAACACATTCAACGACGGATATGGCGGCTATGCAATGTCTGATCTACTAGTACTAGGCTGGGGACTGGTTGCAGCAATGTTTGTTGTCGCTGTCATTATCAACCTGGCTTCTAAACCACAATCTCATCAGGAGGCATAACTATGACATTCGGTGCAATCATCATGATGTTATTTGGTTTGGGCATCACATGGGGCGGAGCAGCATATTGCATCTCTGTTGCCATGAAAAAGCAAAACCAGTAACTGTTTACGTTAGATAGAATTCATAGAGGCTCTTCGGAGCCTCTTTTATTTTATCTGATTGCTCTAACCTCTAACCTCTAACCTCTAACCTCTAACCTCTAACCTCTAACCTCTAACCTCTAACCTCTAACCGCCGTTCATTGTTAAACTGCTCAGTAACAGATGCGAAATAAAAACTTTGCTAGCTGTGATTCATTCCCGTAAAGAATCCTTTTCCTTATCTCTATCATATCGTTACAATCACACGCACTAAGCAAATATAATTAACAAAGTCGCACTCAAGGAAAGGCAATGAAGTTACCTGCAATTATACTCTCTCTCGCTCTACTCCCATCGTCTGTGCTTGCAGCATCAACCACTTGCGAAAGCGATAAATACCATCAGTATGTTGACGCTTCTCTGTCGTGGTATCAAAGCCTGGTCGAGTTGGCTGTGAAGAAAGACCAAAACCTTGAAGAAGTCGGAAAATGGTTCCTGGAAGGTCGCAAACATCATTTTGAATTAAACAGAGTCGCTGTTGACTGGTACCTGGAAAACGACAAGGACCAACTGGAATTAGAACAACCAATTGAGAGCTGGCTAAAGCTTACCCAGGAAGATGTGAAAACTCTGTCCCAGCAAGATAATGAGCTAGGCCGTTATGCCAAAAAATCTTTCGATGATCGCCAGAGCAAACCGCATCCAAAGAACTATGAGCTGCGCAGTGCATTTGCTGATCTGCTAACGCATCCGGGTGGCATCGACAAACCACTGAATGCTTACAATGAGAAAATGACGGCCGTTGCGGCCATTAAATGTAAGTAATCGTCTGCATACATCACCGGGAGTTCGTCCCCTTCCCGGTGATGCTCTCATGTTCCATAGCCAATATCGAAAGAAGCCATTCCTAATAGCAAATTTGTGATTTGACCTTTCAATGACATAGCGTATTCTAGATTGGCGTATAAGTGGCTTTTTATTAATAAAGTCATAACCTTAAATCTCTTATGGCTTTGCAAGGAGCAATAAATGAAGCCTATAAAACTCTGTCTCGTTGCCAGCTTTGTCTCAACATCAGTCTTTGCCAATCCGGGGCTACAATGGTCGCCGGGCTTTGGTGGTGACATCTCGATACTGACGGGTTACACCCGTACCACATCGCAGTTTAATACCGATAATAGCGTCACGGCAGATCTAAACAGTAACGGTGAGTCTCAGAGTGAGGGCTTCGTCAGCCCGCTAGGGACAATTAGCTACACTATGGAACAAGCAGACAAGCAAATCTACTTTGGTACCAGCCGCTCAGATGTTGCCTTGGGACGATTTCATGTCGAACTGGGATACCGCCAGCGCATTCCTGACAACGGTCAGATCAGTATCAGCTATGTGCCCGGCCTGCTCTCAAGTGACACATGGGAAGATCCTTTTGTCACCAACAGCCCGCGTACCGAAACTGATAGCACCATAAAAGGCGTACGCCTGCAATATGACCGCATCCTCGGCTCTAACTTTTCTGTCGAGCTCTCAGGCGGCAAGCAGGAGATTGACTCAGAAAAAAGTGGTCAAACCCTGACCTCTGAGCAACAAGCATTGCTAGAGCGTGAAGGCGATATCCTGTTTACCCAGCTCAGCTACCTCAAGCCAATCAGCCGTGAACAGATTTTCCGTACTGCTGTCAGCTACACGCGTCTTGCAGCCGATGGCGACGCCATGGCCAATGACACCTACGGCGCAGAAGTTGGTGTTATTCAAATGCTGCCAAGCTCGAGTCTGGCATTGACGCTCAGTTATGATCTGGCTCAGTTTGACGAAACCAATCCTGTATTTAACGAACGCCAGAAAGATAATCGCTGGGGTGTATTCCTTGCCTACGAATACCAGGAACCGTTTGGTTGGGAGGATTGGGGCCTCGTTTCTTTGGCA
>NZ_JAKRFQ010000046.1 GCF_022347985.1 Photobacterium sp. OFAV2-7 | reverse complement strand
GAACAACCAGTTTTTACCTTTCACTTCCCGGTTGTCCCTTTCCTGAACAAATGCTCGGAATGGTGCGATACCGGTTCCCGGACCAATCATGATCACCGGGGTATTATCATCCGCCGGCAATTTGAAATTGTTGTTCTCCTCGACAAACACCTTGACGTTATCACCTTCTTCCAGGCGGTAAGAAAGGTGGCTCGATGCCCCACCCTGCCGGGTTTCGTCACCGCTTTCGAACTCAACAACGCCCACCGTCAGGTGCACTTCCTCACCGACCTCTTCCTGGCTGGAAGCGATGGAATACAGACGTGGTGTCAAACGGCGCAGCAGTCCGGTTAGCTGCTCGGCCGTCAGCTTGGTTTTCTTTTCAGCTAAGACATCAATCACCTGTGTCTGACCGGCGTACTGACGGAGTTTGTCTTTGTCAGCAACCAGCTTTTCCAGCTTTTTGCTGCCCGAAAGCTCTGCGTACTTGGTCACCAGCTGCGGATTGGCTGCGGTAATTTCATACTTGCTGATCAATGCCTGTTTCAGTGACAGCGCCTCACCGTCAACCTCGACATTTTCGTTGCCGTCCAGGCCAACCCGTGCCGCCAGTGCATCTGCCAACGCCGGATCATTTTCATACCACACGCCCAGCGCATCACCCGGCTGATAGGTCAGCCCGGAGTCTTCCAGATCGATCTCGATATGGCGGACATCTTTGCCTGAGCGACGCCCGGTGATCTTCTGGCTGGTTAGCAGCGTTGCCTCGTAAGGATTCTGCTTTGAATATTGTGAAACCGCCTGCTGACTGTTGGCGACCGGTAGCTGTACTACTTCAGCCTCGCCGGCCGATAAGGTTTCTTTTACCTTTTCAAGGGCTTTTGCCCGCCATTCTGCGGCTGGCGCATCATAGTCAACGTCGCAGTCAAGACGCTCAAGTATCGACTCTCCGCCCAGACGGCTCAAATAGCTATCAAAGTCTTTTGCGGTCTGACAGAAGAACTCATAGCTTGAATCGCCCAGACCAATCACTGCATATTTCAGGTTCGGTAGCTTCGGCGCTTTCTTCGACTGCAAGAACTCATGGAGCTCAATCGCATCGTCCGGCGCTTCACCTTCACCATGCGTAGAGGCAACAATGATCACATGGGTTTCTTTGGCTAGGTTTTTGCCTTTATAGTCGCCAGCGGCGAATAGCTCGACAGCGATACCAGCAGCCGAAGCTTCTTCTTTGATCGCTTCAGCCACCCCTTTTGCATTTCCCGTCTGGGAAGCATGAATAATCGTTAGTTTGCCTGCCGGCTGGGCAACAGCCGCAGCGGCAAGCTGTTGGGCAGGTTGCGGTTGAGCCGCAGACTGAGTTTGGCTCAGCCCCCAAAAATACCCACTTATCCACGCCATTTGCTGTGGCGACAGTTCTGCAGCGGCCTGTTGCAGTTGACCTATTTGTTGATCATTGAGTGGGCTGGCTATGGCCGAGAGTTCCTTAAGTAACATGACACGACGATCCCTATACATTGCGTAGTGTTAGATTAGCTACTCAAAGAAATAACAAGAAAGAATAGATAAGAATGTTTTATAACTTTTAGTAAGGTTAGCAGGCAGGGAAAAGCGGCTTAACCTGACATTAAGCCGGATAGCTACACACTAAATTCAAAAGGTATCGGCTATACGGACCTGATGGAATCCAACTTCAAAAGCCCGCTCCGTGGCCGTATCAATATCCCGGTAGCACTTCTCGCTGCCTGCACCATCGGTCAATGGCACAAAGCCGCCCCGGCGATGACGAAATTCCACAATCCAGCCGTTGGCTTGAATCGATGGCTCGATAACCGCTTCCACGATATCGCTGTTGGCATACAGATGCTGTAGTTCAGTTAATGTCATTTGCCCACTTCCTGACTGATGTATCACTTTTAAAAATGGTACAAAAAAGCGAAAACAGGCAACAAAAAAGCCACGATAAATCGTGGCTTCGATATTCTTTGCTCAGCGAGTCGCGCTTAGAAGTCCAGCTCTACACCGGCAAACCAACCGTCTAGCTTCACTTTGCCTTCAGTTTGCTTGATGAAATCAAAGTCATAGTCCATCACGCGGTAGCCAGCACGCAGGTTTAGATCTGCAGCAATCAGTGGTAGTGACCACTTAACACCAGCCTGGCCATCAACCGTACTTGTACCGTCATAGTTACCGAAGTTCAGATCGCCAAATACTGACACAGGCGTCATTGGAATGCCTGCCTCAACGTTACCGTAAAGGTTCGGCTGCCACTCGCTGAAATCTTCACCCAGGAATTTACCTGCATTAAACTTGGACAGGGTGACACCCACATCAAAAGCAATCGCGTCATTATCCAAGATTTCATAGTAAGCCGTGTAGTCAGTCTGACCAAATGATACTGCGCCTGCATCAATGTCAGCGTAACGTAGACGGAAATTAGGCACCAATGGAATAAAGTGCTCAAAAGCCAGGTGATACGATAGGTGGGTATCATCACCGCTGGTGCTGGCATCGTTCACTTTTGCATCTGCAAACCATGCATCTGCACCTGCTTTTACTCCTAGAAGCATTGCCGCCTGAGCTGGCACTGCCGCTGCTAATGCTACTGCAGCCGCCACTGCAGAAATAGCCAATTTATTCATCCGAGTCTCCGCTCATTATTAGAATTTACAAACGGCCAAACTATACCAGATGCCGTACAAGAAAACCGCACTTCCTTCGCAGAACCACCACTTTCAGTTCAATTGCTAGGCAAGTTTTTGTAAGCAAAAGCAATTTATCTGGCATCGTCATCAGCGACGGTGATAGCGACCTCTATGCTGGCAGTCACCCTTCTTTCCGCGGTACAGCCAAACAGCAACACCGATTAAAATTAGCCAAGGCAGAAGCTTGAGCATCACGCCAATCATTCCCGCCAGCGCCATCACCACAAAGCCTGCCAGCACTGCGAAAGCCATTCCAACCAAACTCACGCCAGTGAAAATCAATACCATCGCAAATACCAGTAAAAACAGAAACTCAATCATCTTTTGACCCCTTTAGTTTTTATCCTATCTTGTTTTGTTAATAGCACAATTCAGGCCAACAGCATGGCTTTCAAAATAATCATTTACTTTCAATCACATACAAAAAAGGGCGCTGATCTTATATGATCAACGCCCTATCTAGTTTGGCTTTTTTCACCATTATATATGGCGAAAAAAGCCACATTGATGATTGGTTACCGTTTAGACATCCAGGTGTGCCGGTATCTTTTCCAGTGCCTGCTGGAGCACTTCAATACCCGCTCCCGGTTTATGCGCATTTTCACTAATGTGGCGGCGCCACTGACGCGCGCCCGGCATGTTCTGAAACAGCCCCAGCATATGACGAGAAATATGATTGAGGTAAGAGCCGTTGGCGATCTGACGCTCGATATAAGGATACATCGCCTCAACAACCTCACGACGCTTCTTCACTGGCTTATTGCTGCCAAACAGGCGCTGATCCAGTTCAGCCATCATATACGGGTTCTGGTACGCTTCGCGGCCAACCATTACCCCGTCAAGATGCTCAAGGTGAGCTTCAATTTCGGCCAGCGTTTTTACTCCACCGTTAACCGCCATGGTCAGGTGGGGGAAATCGCGTTTAAGCTGGTATACACGCGGATAATCCAGCGGTGGGATCTCACGGTTTTCCTTCGGGCTCAGGCCACTGAGCCAGGCCTTGCGGGCATGGATTGTAAAATCATCACATCCGCCTTTCTCACTAACAGTACCGATAAAGTCAGTCAGGAACTGGTAAGAGTCCTGATCATCAATACCGATTCGGGTTTTTACCGTCACAGGAATATCGACAACTTCACGCATAGCCGACACGCACTGCGCCACCAGCTCGGCTTCGCCCATCAAGCAGGCACCGAAGCGACCGTTTTGGACTCGGTCTGACGGACACCCGACATTCAGGTTCACTTCATCGTAACCACGCTCTTGAGCCAGTTTGGCGCAATAAGCCAAATCGACCGGGTTAGAGCCACCTAATTGAAGCGACAGCGGATGCTCTTCTTCGTTATAGGCCAGGTAGTCTGCCTTGCCATGAATAATAGCGCCGGTTGTCACCATTTCGGTATACAGCAGCGCATGCTCGCTCAACTGACGATGGAAATAGCGGCAGTGACGATCTGTCCAGTCGAGCATCGGGGCAACGGAAAAACGGCCTGATGGATAATCAGCACTCCGGGTGGATTCAGTTTGTAAATCGTCGCGGTTGGCAACAGCATTATCTAGCATCGAAAAGCCTCATTTTGACCCGTGTACCCGTCTTTGAACGGCAGTTTACTTTAAAGAGAGCGGATTCTACCCCATATCGGTCGTTTGCCCAACAGGGCCGGCTATGAGAGAAAGTAATAATTCCTCCTTAGCTCTGCTGTATAAAAAATCTAGCCGTCTCGAAAATACACAGTAAAAAGAACATGACAGGTAAAACAAAACCAAGATTAAACAATTGATAATAAATAGATAAATAAAACCACCAACCACGATGTACAGCAATTATAGCTTTTGGACACCAATAAACCTAAAAAAGCTGTACATGTTGATTATACGCCTAGCTATCAGCAGGTTACAGTTCATTGCCTGCCAATCTAAAAAGGTCGCCCACCTTTTTACTGTCCTTTACACAAAAAGCTGTACAACGCTTCTTCCACCTAGCCGCGGGCTACCCGGCAACTAGTAGCCCAGTAACTGACGGTAAGATCGAGACTCAATGTCAGAGTGTTCCAATCCCAGCTTCTCTCCCAGCTCGAGACAGCCCGCTTTTAACTCGTCAAGTCGGTGTTTGTCATCCGTCATGACCGCAATCTCAGCAAAGTCTCCTAATTCACTCACCCTATCCAGGGTAATGTGAAATTGCCCGAGGAAATAAATACTCCGGGTCTTTGTCATGCAAAATGCTGCCTGATAGCCCAAGGTTTTCAACATGCTGTGTGTTTTATCAACCGATTCTATCTTGACGGCCTCACAACGATCATTTCCCGGGCCTTTCACAATCCACAACTTTATGCCGGAAGGCTCCATGCTACGTACACTCATACTGATCCCCTGCTCGACCAACGGGCTATCTGCTCTGTCAAAATAGGTATCAGTCTCTTGGTTTTGCGCTACGAACTCGGTAGCACCGAGAGATCGCAAGCGCTGCAGGATCTGCTCATGCCCTTGGATCCGGAATTTGTATTCCACCTCATACTTACCAATAAAGTGCTCTGCCATTATGTTCTCTTTCTTTTATCAGCCGCTCCCTAGAACAAGGGGCAACACCAAATACGATCAAAGTGATAGTTATTCTATCAATACTTGAGCTTTCGCTTACAGACCGGACGCAACCATTCAGCAATTAAGTATTTTGCCTATCATAGGCTAAATTCATTGAGTATAAGTACTATGATGTTCTTTTTGCTAACTAAGTTAACTTGTTGAATTAAATCATATATCTTTGTTTGCATTCTTCTGCCGTACAGCTTTACTAGCTTTTGAGTTATAATGCCCCAAAAGCTGCACAAGCTGTACGTTATTTGCAAATCAATAACTTACACAAATCTCCACTATTAAACGAACCCTGCGTACAGCTTTTTTATGCACTTTCATGGTAAAGCAGATCATGGTGATAGAAAGAGAAGAACACCATGTGATGAAGAGCCTTACTTTCTTCTCCCGGTATTAGTTGCTCTTCACCGCAATTGCCGGATAAGCTGACGTGATCAGGCACACGAATTTTCTGACCTATTTCGCCGGAATTAAGCGAAGTAAGGTACGTTTTCCAAATGCTATGATAAACTACTGGACTTATCGCTGTTTTTTGAGGTTATATGGCAAATCAAACGCAACTGCTGACAAAGGCACAACAGATTTGCGAGCAACGAGGAGTAAGGCTGACACCTCAAAGGCTTAAGGTTCTCGAGATTATCGTTGAGCATCATAGTTCGATTAGCGCCTATGAGCTGCTGGATCTTCTCAGGGAAACCGAACCACAAGCGAAGCCACCGACGGTATACCGGGCACTTGATTTTTTATTGGCCCAGGGCTTTGTACATAAGGTCGAATCCACCAACAGCTATATAGCCTGTTGTGTACTTGGACATGCTGACCACTGCTCTCAGCTGCTTATTTGCGACGAGTGTGGTACTGTCGAAGAATGCCATGATGATGAACTGGCTAAACTACTGCGCCAGAAAGCAGAAAAGCACGGCTTCCAGATATCGAATCATGTAGTGGAAAGCCACGGCATTTGTCATGAATGTCAGAACAGCAAGCAGTAACTCTTACATTTACTAATACAGTCATTATCAGATTATGCGCGCAGAATTTGTAAACCCTTTTCTAGCTTCACTTCTGAATGTTTTGAAGACCATGGCGTCGATGGAGCTAGCACCGCAAAAGCCTCGAGTAAAGAAAGACGAAGTTGCTCGCGGTGATGTATCAGGCCTGATCGGCATGATTGGGCCTAAAACCAAAGGCTCGATGTCAATCACCTTTGACGAGCCTCTGGCTCTTGAAATCATGCAACGTATGTTGGGCGAGCGCCCGAACGGTATCAATGAAGAAGTCACTGATATGGTTGGTGAAATCACCAATATGGTGACTGGTGGCGCGAAGCGTATCCTGGCAGACAGAGGCTATGATTTTGAAATGGCCACACCTGCCGTAGTATCTGGCCGCGGCCATACCATCACTCACAAGTGTGACGGCGCTATCATCATTATGCCGTTTGACTCTGAGTACGGTAAGGCATTTATTGAAATCTGCTTTGACGGCTAGTCAGCATTACCATACCTGTTAATCGCCCCAGTCAGAGCTCTCTGGCTGGCGATTCTTCCTGCCTGAAATAATGATAACTATCACTTTGAAATTTCTGTGAAGTTGCCACAAATCCCAGATAAAAAACTACCACCTTCCACGTATTCGGTCTAGACTGGATATGCTGAATAAGCATCTACACACTTATTGTGTCAGCCTTCAGCTCGTAATTTTGCTGATCGCTATCGGTCAAGCAAGGAACTACCCTCATTCAAAGGAAAGATCGTAACATGAACAAACTGACTGGAACCGTAAAATGGTTTAACGATGAAAAAGGCTTTGGCTTCATTTCTGGTGCTGATGGCAAAGATGTATTCGTTCACTTTAGTGCTATCCAGGCTCAGGGCCGCCGCACACTTCAAGAAGGCCAAAGTGTTGAATTTATCGTGACAGATGGTCAGAAAGGTCCACAAGCAAGCGAAGTTGTCGCGCTTTCTTAATGCTGCTGAGTGTTTTTAACCTCAGAATGAAAAAAACGCCGCTAAGCGGCGTTTTTTATCGATATTAAAGCGGCAGCTTAGCTACGCCACTGCTTAAACGCATTGATCAGGCCATTAGTCGAGCTATCGTGACTAGCAATCTCTTCGGCATTGTTCAGCTCTGGCAGGATGTTGTTTGCTAGCTGTTTGCCCAGCTCGACACCCCACTGGTCGAAACTAAAGATGTTCCAAATCACACCCTGAGTGAAGATCTTCTGCTCGTACAGCGCAATCAGCGAGCCCAGTACCGAAGGCGTTACCTGCTTAACCAGGATAGAGTTAGTCGGGCGGTTACCTTCAAAGACCTTGAACGGTACCAGCTCTTCTACCTCTTCCAGAGATTTACCGGCTGCCACAAACTCAGCCTCAACCTGCTCTTTGGTCTTACCAAACGCCAGTGCTTCTGTCTGGGCGAAGAAGTTTGCCATCAGTTTAGGATGGTGATCGCTCAATGGATTGTGGCTAAGTGCAGGCGCAATAAAGTCACATGGGATAAGCTTGGTACCCTGGTGGATCAGCTGGTAGAACGCATGCTGGCCATTGGTGCCTGGTTCACCCCAGATAATTGGACCTGTCTGGTAGTCAATCGGGTTACCGCCACGATCAACGCACTTACCGTTAGATTCCATGTTGCCCTGCTGGAAGTAAGCCGCAAAGCGGTGCAGGTACTGGTCGTACGGCAGAATAGCTTCAGACTCGGCACCGTGGAAGTTGTTGTACCAAATTCCGATTAGCGCCAGAATAACCGGCAGGTTATCTTCCAGTGGCGCTTCTGCGAAGTGCTTGTCCATGGCATGGGCACCGTCCAGCAGCTCAACAAAGTTATCGAAGCCGATAGCCAGGCTGATTGACAGACCAATCGCAGAACACAGTGAGTAGCGACCGCCAACCCAGTCCCAGAACTCAAACATGTTGTCTGTGTCGATACCGAACTCTGATACCGCACCCGCGTTGGTAGACAGCGCAGCAAAGTGCTTGGCAACGTGGGCCTGATCCTGAGCAGTTGCCAGGAACCAGTCACGCGCAGAGTGTGCATTGGTCATGGTTTCCTGAGTAGTAAACGTCTTAGACGCAATCAGGAACAGGGTCGTTTCCGGGTTAAGCGCTTTTAGCGTCTCGGCAATGTGCGTACCGTCAACGTTCGATACAAAGTGCATGTTCAGGCGCGTTTTGTATGGCGCCAGTGCTTCAGTGACCATGTATGGGCCCAGATCAGAACCACCGATACCGATATTAACGACATCCGTAATCTCTTTGCCGGTGTAGCCTTTCCAGTCACCGTCAACGATGCGCGCAGTGAAGCCTTTCATCTTCTCCAGCACGGCATTCACTTTCGGCATTACATCTTCACCGTCAACCATCACAGGCGTATTGCTGCGGTTACGCAATGCAGAGTGCAGTACCGCACGACCTTCAGTCTGGTTGATTTTCTCGCCGCTGAACAGATCAGCAATCGCTGCTTTCAGTTCAGTTTGCTCAGCCAGAGCAAATAGCTTGCTCATGGTTTCTTCGGTAATAAGGTTCTTGGAGTAATCAAGCAGAATGTCTGAGCCAAAGTTCGCCGAAAACTTGGCAAAACGCTCGCTATCCTGTGCAAACAGTTCGCTCATCTGAAGATCCTGTGCATCTTCGAAATGGGCTGTCAGCGCTTTCCACGCCTGAGTGTGCGTTGGATTGATGTTTTTCAACATGGTGAAGTTCCTGATATTGTAATTCTTAATCCATTGATCCAGTCAGTATCATCCAGACCATGGATCCCCGATATTTCTGAATGTTGTCAATTTTAGCGCAACCAGCAAAGTAGGCTATTTTTTTGTAATTTTACGACTTATGTCAGATTATGACTCGAAGCCGCCTCTACCTTCATTGAGTCAGGTCACGAAAACAGAGAGTAAATAATAGACGGAATATTCCCTGATGAGTACAGTAATCATCTAATATGACAGCAATATGGTAATAAAAAGGTATACGCTATGTGGTTCCAGAAAACAATTCAACTCAAGCCGAGGCGCCGAGGCTTTCATCTCATAACCGATGAAATTGAACAACAAATCCCGGAACTCCATCAGTATAGTATCGGCCTGGTACACTTTTTTATCCAACATACCTCCGCCAGCCTGACCCTCAATGAGAATGCCGACCCGACCGTGCGTAGTGATATGGAATCCCACTTTAATCAATCCGTTCCGGAACGCGCGCCCTACTACCAGCATACCTATGAGGGTGACGACGATATGCCGGCCCACATCAAGGCATCCACCCTGGGCAGCAGTATCACCCTGCCCGTGTCACAGGGATGTCTGGCGCTCGGGACCTGGCAAGGGATCTATCTGGGCGAGCACCGAGATCACGGGGGAAGCAGACGGGTCGTGGTAACAATACAGGGAGAATAACGCTGGCAGGCAGATAACCCTGACAGAAAATCATCTGCAGGACGAAAGACGAGTATCGGGTAGGAAATACCGAAACCCGATACCCAACATCGTTTAGAACGGCTGGTTAATCATCACGCGAAACAGGCTGTCCTCGCTACCCCAGGCCATTTCGGTGCGGACAACAATGCCCTCGACCTGAAAACGGATTGCTCCACCGGCACTCCATTTCATGTCCTGGTGCAGCGTCTTCAAATCATATTCGCCGGCCACCCGCCCGATATCGACAAAGGCCACCCACTGCCACCAAGGTACGTCATACCAGTTAAACACCGGCCAGTCGCTGAGCGGCTGCCAGTCAGGCAAGACCCGATACTCCATGCTATAGCTCAGAGCCGCCCTATCGACAAACCGGCCGCTCTGAAAGCTCCGGAGCCGATACAGACCGCCAAGGCGAGTTCCGGCATAGGCCGGTGGACGGCGCAGCGTGTCGACACCGTTGACACTTTCCGTGCTGTTCCAGCTCGGGGTATCCCCGGTATAGACATTCAGGGCCATCACCTGCTGATCGAAAATCTCTCCCAACGCGCCGATATCCCAGAACCAGCTCTGGCTCAATTCCCATTTCCACCAGCTGGCATGATCAGAACTGCCCGGATCATAAGTCACCCCGAACTGGCTGCGGCTACCCGTGGTGGGATTACGACTGTTATTGCGGTTATCCCAATCCAGCCGGGTTTCCAGCCCCCAGACACTTTCCGCCTCGTTAAACGACGGATCATCGGTGGCAAGGTCGAAAAACTCACGGCTCTGATAAAACGGCCTGAACTCTAACGAGGTCACACCGCTCGTCCACGGCGTATGGCCAGACAACGGCCGTTCCGGTCTCAGCGCCGCTTTTATTCCCTGAGTTTCCGCCGCACCGAGCGGCAATATATAGCGGGCAGAAATGCGATACTGACTTTCTGCCGCATCGGCAATCGTGGCGTCATCTGCTACCGAGTCATTGCGGGTCGCCTCGCCAAGATAGTAGTCAAACTGCTTGAATTCGGCCGAATACAGCTCGGCACCAAACAACCAGCGGCTATCGGTATCAATGATATAGTTACTGGCGCCAAGGTAGGCTAGCCAGGTTTCTTTGTCCGTTACCAGCCCGGCGCCCAGCAGTGCTGCCTGCGGCTGCCCGGCACCTTTCAGTACCCCGGCCATACCAACTGCCAGGCCCATCGAGTCACTGGTAAACACAAACGGCACCGCCGCGGTTTCTGGCTCCCAGCTCGGCCAGCCATCAGCATGCGTCACGAATGAATATGATAAAGCCGCAGCAACCGCTGCGGCTTTGAAACAATAAGACTTAATCAACACGGTCCGAATCTTTACGGGTTATAAATAGGCCATGGCCACTCGTGAAGTCAGCTTGGTCACCAGTTCGTAGGCGATCGTGCCAATATGCTCGGCAACCACTTCGGCTGGCAAGCCTTCTCCCCACAATATCGCTTCGTCACCGACTTTATCGACAGCATCCGGCCCAAGATCGACCGTCAACATGTCCATCGAAACCCTGCCAGCCATCGGTACGATACGGCCATTGACCAGCACCGGCGTGCCGTTCGGGGCCGCACGCGGATAACCATCGCCATAACCGATCGCAATAACCCCCACTTTAGTGTCCCGCTCGCTGGTCCAGATCCCGCCGTAGCCCACCGCCTCGCCTTTTTTTACATCCCTGACGGCAATCAGGCTGGACGTCAGCGTCATCACTGGCTTCATACCGAAAGACGACGACGAACGCTCTGGCTCCATAAACGGAGACACGCCATACATAATGATCCCCGGACGGATCCATTCCAGGTGACTATCGGGCCAGGCAAGAATACCCGCCGAGGCAGCCAGAGAACGCTCGCCACGACAACCGTCCGTCAGGCTAAGAAAGGTATCAATTTGTTGATGGGTAACCGAGCTGTTCAACTCATCGGCACATCCGAAATGGCTCATATAACGTAGCGGCTTTGCCACATTCGGACATGCATGCAGGCGATCAATAAATTCGTTGAGCTGCTCGGGGCGAACACCGAGGCGGTGCATGCCGGTATCAATTTTCAGCCACACCACAACCGGACTATCGAGCCGGGCCTGTTCCAGGGCCTCTAGCTGCTCGAAAGAATGCACCACAGTGTGGATATTGTTGGTTACCAGCACCGGCAGATCAGTGGCGGCATAGAAGCCTTCCAGCAAAAGGACAGGTTTTACTATTCCACCCGCCCGCAGCGTCAGGGCTTCTTCAATACGTGCGACGCCAAAACCATCCACATCTGGCAAGCTTTGCGCCACGTGAGCCAAACCGTGGCCATACGCATTGGCCTTTACCACTGCCAGAATTTTGCTGTTCGGTGCCTGCAACCGGAGTTGGCTGATATTATGGGTCAGTGCTGCTGTGTTGATATAAGCTGTCGCCGCTTTCATTAAAAATCCTACATCAATGAATCCGGCCTGGGCCGGCAAGCCGGCACCAAGTCATCAAGAAAATCCGTCCGCTTACTCTTCGTCGAAAGCCGGGCCGGCATAGTTATCAAATCGGGAGAACTGTCCCTGGAAGGTCAGACGCACCGAGCCAATAGGACCGTTACGCTGCTTACCGATAATGATCTCGGCAATTCCTTTCAGGGCACTGTCTTCGTGGTAAACCTCATCACGGTAGATAAACATGATCAAGTCGGCATCCTGCTCGATGGCTCCCGATTCACGCAAGTCCGAGTTTACCGGGCGTTTGTCAGCACGTTGCTCCAACGAGCGGTTCAGCTGCGACAGCGCCACGACAGGAACATTCAGTTCTTTCGCCAATGCTTTGAGGGAGCGTGAAATCTCGGCGATCTCCAGGGTACGGTTATCCTGCAGGGCTGGTACTCGCATCAACTGAAGGTAGTCAATCATGATCAGGCTCAGGCCGCCACTATCACGGGCTATACGACGCGCCCGGGAGCGAACTTCCGTGGGGGTCAGGCCCGAGCTGTCATCGATGTACATATTCTTCTTTTCCATCAGAATACCCATCGTCGATGAAATGCGCGCCCAGTCCTCGTCATCCAGCTGGCCGGTTCGGATCTTGGTCTGATCGACCCGGGACAGAGAGGCCAGCATACGCATCATGATTTGTTCGGCGGGCATCTCCAGCGAGAAAATCAGTACCGGCTTTTCCTGCTCCATGGCTGCATTTTCACACAGGTTCATCGCAAAGGTGGTTTTACCCATTGACGGACGTGCCGCCACGATGATCAAATCAGAGCCCTGCAGACCGGCTGTTTTCTTGTTCAGATCGCTAAAGCCGGTCGAGACACCGGTCACCCCATCCTGAGGGGTCTGATACAGCAGCTCGATACGCTCCAGGGTTTTCTCCAGAATGGTATCGACATTCTGCGGGCCTTCATTTTCATTAGTTCGCTGCTCGGCAATCGCAAAGACTTTGCTCTCTGCCATATCGAGCAGGTCTTCACTGGTTCGCCCCTGCGGATCATAACCGGCATCGGCTATCTCATTGGCCACCCCGATCATATCGCGAACCAGTGCCCGCTCACGCACAATCTCCGCGTAGGCCGAGATGTTTGCCGCTGACGGGGTATTTTTGGCCAGCTCCGCCAGGTAGGCAAAGCCGCCGACATCCTCCAGTTGATCGGATCGCTCGAGCTGCTCAGAGAGAGTGATCAAATCCAGAGGCTGGCCACTTTCAAGTAAAACCGAGACGCCTTCAAAAATAATCCGATGAGGACGACTGTAAAAGTCTTTGGGGACCACTTTCTCAGCCACGGTATCCCACTTCTCGTTGTCCAGCATCAAGCCACCCAGGACGGATTGCTCGGCTTCCAGAGAGTGAGGAGGCATTTTGATAGCGTCCATCTGGGAATCTTTGGGTTTATTCGGTTTACTTTTCTCTGCCATAGGAACTGCGTGCTTACCGGAAACTAGGCCGGGGATTATACCTTATTCATGCGAGGTCTATGTATCAATATAGTGGGGAAAAACACATTAACTGAAAAGCTTGCTGCTCCCTGGAAGATTATGCCGCTTATTTCAGCTCGATATCGAGAATTGCCATGATTCTTGACCAAAAGCTGACATAGTTCAGGTAAACTTTGTAGCCCGGTTCCATTTTTCGCTTATTCATGTCCCTAAGGAGGACACACTTGGCAAGATATTTACTGGCCTTATTACTGCTTGCCAATACCCCCGCCTATGCCGACGACGACAAGCCAACTCAGATCCCGCCCCCCTGGTCCAGCGAGCTAGAGCTCGGCTACCAGTCCCTTGGGGGAAACTCTGACTCGGAGTCGCTCAACACCCGGGTCGAACTGACCTATGTGAAAAACCAATATCGCCAGACCGCCGAAGCCAAGTACCTGCTGGCGGAAAAAGACGGCGAGGAAGACAAGCGCAAGGGCCAGATTGAGCTACAGAGTGACGTGAAGATTAACGAGCGTACCTATGTGCTGGGAAACGCCAACTATGTTGACGACAGGTACGGCCCGTACTTTACCGACTTTACCCTGGCCACCGGTCTCGGTTATCAATTGCTGCGGCTGGAAACCTTCCAGATGGAAGT
>NZ_JAKRFQ010000456.1 GCF_022347985.1 Photobacterium sp. OFAV2-7 | reverse complement strand
GATCTGGCCTGTGAGCCCGTTGGTTACTCAGCCTGTCGTTTTTACCCGGGCAATCTGCAATAACACGATTCTGCCTAAAGGTTGGTTCGTTCGGTCTGGTTATATTCATCCCGGTGGCGGTAGCTATGCGTCCCGTTATCTGGAAAAGCATCCTGATTCGGCGGAAAAGCTTGATGGCTTCTTGCATATCCAGGAAAAGGAACTGGCACCAACTAATACTATCCTTGGTCGTTTGCAGCGCATGAGCAGCAATGAAATTCAGGTGTTTATCGCTGGGGCAGAGACATTTATCTCTAATGGCGAACTCTGGATTAGAAATGGCAACGAATACCATATTTATGACCAGCCAACATGGTCGTTCGCACTTGATAAATATGATGTTACCTTCAGCCGATTGAACCAGACTGACTTCTGTTTGGTTAAAAGCGGCAACCTATGTTGGCAGGAAGTGGATAAATCCCACCTGACATTTTATTTGCTGGTTGGCCTACTTGTTGCCAATGTTGCATTATTGATTGGTTGGGGTGTATATCGTCTGCGTATTCGTCGTCGTGCCATGCAGGAGCGGATGTTGGTATTACAAATACTCACTCATGAACTCAGAACACCTATCGCCAGCCTGGCGCTGACAGTTGAAGGGTTTAGGCGTCACTTTGATGCTTTGCCCGAAAGTCTATATGATGAGTTCAGGCGTTTGACTGAAGATTCAAGACGACTACGCCAGCTTGCCGAGGCCAGTAAAGACTATTTACAGGCTAATCAGCAGGAACTGAGCGTTCAACAAGTTGATTCATTCAATGAATGGGTTGAATTTTTAAGTGAACCTTACGAGGACGTGTCCCTGGATTTAGCTGAAGACAGGTCCGTAAACGTAAATATTTATTGGCTGGGCACATGTATTGATAATTTGTTATCTAATGCTCAGAAATATGGCACAGCGCCAGTTACATTAACTTCATCGTTCCGTGACGGAAAACTGATTGTAAGGGTTAAAGACAATGGACCGCTTGGTTCTAGGGACTGGGCAAGATTAAGGAAGCCCTTTGTAAGTGAAAAAGGCTTGGGGCTTGGTCTTACAATTGTTGAATCGATGATTCGTAGAATGGGAGGGCGGATGAAGCTTGAAGGCCCTCCTACAACATTTATTTTGGAGATACCGTGTGAATCAAACTCTGCTTCTGGTTGAAGATGACCGCAACCTTGCCGATGGTTTACTCGAAGCCTTAAAAGACGCTGGCTATGAATGCCTGTACGCTGATTGTGCGACAAAGGTTGCTGATTTATGGCCAAATGCCGATTTGGTCGTGTTGGACCGCCAGTTACCGGAAGGTGACTCGCTGGATTATTTGAACGACTGGCTCTTGATTAAGCATGTTCCAGTTATTTTGCTCACTGCAATGGTATCTGTGTCAGACAAAGTTGTCGGGTTGGACTCGGGAGCGAAGGACTATTTGACCAAACCGTTTGCGGAAGAAGAATTACTGGCAAGGATACGTCTACATTTGCGCTCTGCCAGTACGAGTACTGAAGACGCGCCTGTTTCCAATGTTATCTCTGTTGGAGATATCGATATCGACCTTGATAGTCGAGAGGTAAGGCAGGGCAGTGAGGTTGTTGTTCTGACTCGTACTGAATTTGAGCTGTTGGTATTTTTGGCTAAACACTCTGGCCGCGTATTCACTCGTGATGAGCTTCTGGATCAGGTCTGGGGTTACAATCACTATCCGACGACACGTACTGTTGATACCCATATCCTGCAGTTACGACAGAAACTGGCGGGAATTGAAATTGAAACACTACGTGGTGTTGGTTACCGGATGAAATCGTCGTAGTGAATAGTAAGATTTCGTTTACCTGTACACTGTTTATGTTGCACTCGGTGCTAGTTGTACCGAGTGCAGCAGCAAACTGGTTTACAGGGCAAGATGCATACACGGTTGCCCACCAAAGGTTACTTGAAGGTAAAACCTCTGATAGCTTTGACAGCATGGTTCAGGCCTGGCAGCAGGAGCCCAACAGGGATCAGCAAAGTAATCTCAATGCGTTATTCAAGTTGGCAATCACGGAAGATTGCGGACGAAGTCTGGCACAGAAGGTGCTGCCAACATGGATTCCTAACTTATCGATTGAGCGTGAAGTCATTCAGAACCTCAACCAAACTATGCTCAAGTTATCGATTGCAGGGGTCACTCGCGAGAATATTGCCGAAGTCAAACTAACGAAGTGGCCAAATCAGAACATCATTGCCAGTGCGCCGAATGTAGAGGAAGGCGGCTATTTCTCTGTCGAGACCCGGCGTCTTGAGAAACCAATCGGTGCGGGTTTATATCAATTAACCATCAATACCGGTGGTGAAGATAGTTTCAACCATTGGATATTACTGACAGAACCCTCTGTTAAGCAGCGAATAGGCTGGAAAGATAGTAAAAACTGGCGTATCGAGCAAGGTCGTTTGCCCGATCCTGCCTGTCCGTCAGAGATACTTTCGATGAGTTTGTACGATCTGAATGATACATCGTGGACGCCACTATGGACCGAAGATGTGGATGGCCGATTGCCGACAACCTTACCTAAGATTGATGTACCTGATGGGCGTTATTGGTTGAGTGTCGGGTTAATCGAAAGCCGTTGGCAGGGCGATATCTCTATTTTGGATATACAAACGATCACACGTCCTGTTGACTACCCAGGCTTGTAATCTCGTATTTGCGTTTAACTCTCTGTTTTATCAAAAATCATTTTGAAATGGTAAACCTACTCGATACAGGGATAAGTTTATTTATAAACATGTATTTTAATTGTATCTTTTAAGGTGTATTATACATGCATGTTTAGATGTGGGTGTAGGTTTACCTATGATGCAGATCCTCGATAGCGAAAAAGAACAACGAATTATCCCCGTTTTTCGCTTAGCTTTTCGTCCTTTTTTTCTTGGGGCAAGCGCATTTTCAGTAATTTCAATGCTGCTGTGGGCTCTATTCTGGTCTGGGAGTGTTGATCTCAGTACGTTGATGTATGGCAACCCGTTGTGGTGGCATAGCCATGAGATGTTATTTGGTTTTACCGGTGCCGTCATTATCGGTTTCTTGCTAACTGCCGTCCAAAACTGGACCGGGAACCCAGGTGTACGTGGCTGGAAGCTGGCTTCAATATTCATGCTTTGGCTGCTTGCCCGCATCGGTCTTCTTGTTGGTACACCAAGCACAGTAATCATGATGCTTGATCTGCTTTGGATGCCTTTGGCCGCCTATTTCCTTGCAAAGCCGATTGTTATACGAAAGCAATGGAACAACCTGTTTTTTGCCCCTTTAATATTGCTGTTAACGTATCTTAACGCTCGCTTTCATATGTTGGCGCTTGGCGTCGGAGAAGCTGACCTGCGCTCAGTATCCTTCATGTCACTGATCGTAATTTCGGTGATTGTGCTTGTTGTCGGGGGCAGAGTAATTCCCTTCTTTACTTGGCGGGGGACTAATACCGAGCAGATCACACGTGTTAAGTGGATTGAACTAGGAGCCTTGATACCAAGCTGGCTGCTGCTTGCTTACGTACTGCTGCCAGTACCTGCGACATTGAGTGAGTTCACTTTACCGCTGCTGTTAGCGGCGACAGGAATCTTTAATCTGATTCGTTTTGTGCGCTGGCGTACAGTCTCGACACTAAAGACTCCGCTGCTGTGGCTGTTGCACTTTGCCTATATGTTTATGATTCTTGGGATGCTACTACTTGCTGTTCACTTTCAAACCGGAGAAATCAGTTACAGTGTAGCGCTTCATTTCATTACCGTTGGTGGCATTGGTTGTATGATTCTGGCGATGATTGCGCGCGTTTCTCTCGGCCATACCGGAAGAAGTTTGCAGATTAATCGCGTCATGGTGGCAGCGTTTGTAACCCTGGTCGCTTCGACACTTATTCGTACTGTTGTAGTGATGCTATTTCCAACATTAATACTTGATGGGTATATCTTGTCGGCGATTCTGTGGGCAATTGCTTTTGCGATATTCACCGTTGTGTATTATCCGATATTAACCA
>NZ_JAKRFQ010000455.1 GCF_022347985.1 Photobacterium sp. OFAV2-7 | reverse complement strand
TAAATAAGCATATGATAGCGTTTAAAGTTGTCGCCAATTTAATGCTGGGCTATCTTTATCTGCTCAAAATAGTATCAACAATTCACGTTATGGTGCAATGATAAATTACTCATTTCATTGAAAAATAGATTTGTGACGAAAAGTATTTATTTCATGCTGTTTAATAATGATGTTCGGTGATGTTATTCTAAATGTCTCAAAAATAATAAGAAATATAGGTCCATGCTATATAGGCCTATAATGTGTAGAGTAGTTGCTGGGCGTAATCACGCAACGAGGCGAATGCTATGCCAGTGCTTACTGTTTATCCTCCGACTGAACACCAGCCCCATCCGGTAAAAGTGTGGACCACTGATATTGATGTGCAGACTGGCGAGCAGCTTAAAAGAACCGCTTCTTTGCCGTTCATTTATCATCATGTTGCCGGAATGCCCGATGTTCACCTTGGTAAAGGGGCGACGATTGGCAGCGTTATTTCGACGGTGAAAGCGATCATACCCGCCGCCGTCGGTGTCGATATAGGTTGCGGTATCAATGCTGCTCGCCTGTCGCTGACAGCCTCGGATCTGCCCGATAATCTCAAAGAGCTCCGCTACGCAATTGAGTCAGTTATTCCGGTGGGACCGGGCCATGAGCACCAAACTGCCAAGATCAGGGGAGATTCTGAATTGGCCAAGGGGCTGGACAAGATCGTGCAGGAGAATCCTGAGTTACGGAAAATGATAAAACCGGGGCGCTGGGCACATCAAGCAGGCACGCTGGGAGGAGGAAACCACTTTTTCGAACTCTGTCTCGATGAATCGGATAACCTCTGGGTAATGTTGCACTCTGGCAGCCGGGGGATTGGCAATGCGATTGGCCGCTATTTTATTACCCAGGCCAAACGGGATATGGAACGTCATCATATTCACTTGCCTGATGCAGATTTGGCTTATTTCCAGGAAGGTGCTCGCTATTATCACGGTTACATCAAGGCGGTGAGCTGGGCACAGGAATATGCTCGTATAAACCGGGAACTGATGATGAAGGCTGCGCTTCGGATCCTCGCTCGTTACCTGCCAGACTTTTCAGTAACCCAGGAAGCGATAAACTGCCACCATAACTATATTGAACGTGAAGTGCACTTTGGCCGAGAGGTATGGGTGACTCGCAAGGGAGCGATTCGGGCTGCATTGGGGGATTTGGGCGTGATCCCCGGTAGTATGGGCACCTGCTCTTACGTTGTGCGCGGAAAAGGCAATCCGGAGTCATTTTTCAGTTGTAGTCATGGGGCTGGTCGAAGACTGTCTCGTACTCAGGCGAAAAAGCAATATACGGTGCAAGATCTGAGAGAGCAGACAGCTGGTGTTGAGTGCCGTAAAGATAAAGGGGTGATCGACGAGATCCCACAAGCATACAAAGACATAGATACGGTAATGAAAAACCAGAGTGACTTGGTTGAGGTGGTCCATACCCTGCGACAGATAGTCAATATCAAGGGTTAATTATACTTATAACAAAGGTTGGTTACTCGACCGCCTATTGATAGCGGATCTGGTTATGGTATTACCGCAGCAGCAACTCTCATATACGCAAGGCGTGGATCATCTATTTCAAACATTATTAAAGCAGCATGAGCGAGTTCTGTTGTTCGGCCCGACCGGTGCTGGCAAAAGCTACCTGGCGGCCGAACTGGCAAGACGACTTAGCGCGGTCGATCAGTCGTGTGTATGCCTCAGTGCAGATCCCGGGTCACCGAAGTTCGGTGTGCCGGCGGCGGTTAACATCGGTATCTGGAGAGGTGACCAGTGGCGGTTAGCTGACTTTGAAGCTTTGTGTAGCCTGGATGCTGCACGTTTTCGTTTACCGCTGGCAGAGGCGGTGAGTCGTTTGCTGTTAAGAACCACCATAAAGCACTCCTTGCTTATTGATGCCCCAGGGATGACCAGGGGAGTGGCGGCGGCAGAGTTGCTAACTACTTTGATAAACCTGACGGCTGCAACGGTACTGGTTGTATTGGATGACAATCAGGACGGCTCAATTGATCTGGAGCCCGAGATTGGCAGCATCAACCTCCCTGTTATATGGATTTCAAGTTCAGAATATGCCCGAGCTCCCGGCCGATTTCAGCGTTTAACGTGGCGTACACAACTGTGGGATTCCTATATGGACGGTGCAGAGGAAACCATTTTGCCGATTGATAGCATCGCTGTGCTGGGTACGCCTCCTCCGATTGAAGAACCGGAAAAATGGTGTGGCCGATTGATTAGCCTGAGTGATGAAGACGGGTTGATCAGCATGGGCGGAAGTGCTCGAACTCGAGAAGGAGAATGTTAGGTTACGGTGTCACGGGGTGGAGCGTTTACCCTCTCAGCTATTGTTGCGTGACGCATGGCACTTACCGGGGCAAAAACTGGTGACTGCCAATCACTGGAAGAAGCCAAAGTCAGATACAACTGCATTTAAGGGCTCTTCGCTAGTGTACCCATCAGATCATCGAGAGTCGGTTCGCAGTACTCAGATCCGCCGCAGAGATATCACTGCGGAATTGGTAAATAGCCTGTTCGAAGATCCCTTGTTATTGCTCAAAACTAATTGGAGTCGGCGCTGCCTGCTGTTTGATCTTGGCAATACCTCACGACTACCAATGCGACACACTCATAATGTCAGCCATATCTTCATTACTCATGCCCATTTTGATCATATTGGTGGCTTTATGGGGTTGCTTCGTGTTCGGCTGGGCGCACCCGCCTCTTGCACCCTGTATGGCCCACCGGGCTTGGCACGACATATTGCCGGTATGCTTAGCGGTATCCTGTGGGATCGTATTGGTGATAACGGTCCAGAATTTAATATTGCCGAGCTGCATGGAGAGATATTACGCTGTTTTTGCCTTAGGGCCGGGTCGGAAGAAGTGGTCGTGATGCCAGACAGGCGAGTGAAGGACGGTATTATTCACCAGGAAGAGCGTTTTTTGGTACGCGCCGTCGAACTGGATCATGGTACGCCTGTGCTGGCTTATGCTTACGAGCCTGTGTCTGCTGTTGTTGTCAGTGAAGAAGCTCTCTCAGAGCTTGAGTTACAGCCTGGCCCCTGGTTAGGCAAACTCAAGTACGCCTATATGGCGGGTGATCATGGACTCTCGGTAACATTACCTAATGGAGAAAATCGGCTGGTAGGGGAGTTGGCAAGTCGACTGCTTTATAAGCAGGCAGGTAAAAAGCTCGTATATGCCACAGATCTTGCCGATACTATTCAAAATAGGGATAAGCTGGTAGCTTTGGCACGAAATGCTGGCACACTGATATGTGAAGCTTCATTTTCCCGGGATGATCAGTTTCGGGCAGTCAATAACGGTCATTTGACGACTACTGCATGCGGTGAAATTGCCGCTGCAGCCGATGTTGAGCAGCTAATGCCGTTCCACTTTTCACGTCGTTATGAAGGCGATCCTGAAAGAATGTATCGCGAAATAGAAGATGTTTTTTCGCGGGTTGTCAGAATTTCCTGACCACCTTTGTTACAGAGTTCTCAGGCCGTGAACTGAATGATGCTCAACGGCCTGAAAATACGCTGTAGCGCTACTTGTCAGCTGTGCTAATAATCAGCAGTATCAATTAGTTACTGAGCTGAATCCTTTCAAAGTGGCTATTGGCTTGGCTGATATTGATAGCGCTTAATTCAATGCTGGAGCGTAATAAGCACTCAGAGGTATCAATACCAAACTCGGCCAGCACACTGTCCGAAAGCTTCGGGGTTATGGGAGCGTAGCTTAGCACTACCTGACGAAGAATATTACTTACCACAAAGCAGGTGTTTTTCACATGTTGGCTATCTTGTCCTTTGCTGATGAGCCAAGGTGTCCGATGGTGAAAGAAAGTATTCAACTGATCAAGGATTTGTTTCAGGATTAAAGTAGCCTGATATAAATCATATTTTTTGTAACAGTGAATGGTTCTTTCAAGCTCCGGCTGACAGGATGCCAGCAACTGCTCACACTCATCATCGAGGGAATGTTTAATGGCTTCCTCCAATTGGCCATCAAAGTACTTCAATA
>NZ_JAKRFQ010000454.1 GCF_022347985.1 Photobacterium sp. OFAV2-7 | reverse complement strand
TTCTTCGAGATCTTCGTTAAGATACGGAGCTCCGTAAAAGAACCATTCCTCGGTCATATCTACCCACCTTATTGTTGTGCTAGTAGTTTTGGTAGCCATTTGTAATTGTAGGTGTATTGATGATTAATGACTTAAAAGTATTAATTTCTACGGAAACCTGAACCAGACACTAGGCTGGAAATCTGACGAAGACGCGGTGGCCACATTAGCCGGTGTAGAACTTTGGGCGATGATTAAAAATGGGCAGATCGATAACCCCGATGGCTTATTTGCTTGGGAGCAGTGTTACGCACTGGCAGCCTAATTGTATCTGAAAATCAGTGTGCTTGTACTTCAGCATAACTTTGCGACAAAACCGATTTTCCCTTCAGAGAACCAATTGTGTTTGTAACGTCACGATACAGTTAAGCTAAGTTGCATAGCGCGCAGTTACACATTAAGTTGAGTAATGCACTGAAACAGTTTTAGCTGGTGATTGCCTACGGCAGGAGTCAGTTGCAGGTGTTTATAAATGATCCATTTGTACCCATCGATACCAAGAAGCAACTGAAATATGGACAATTACTATGCGAATATTATTGTTATCTACTTCCTATAACAGCTTAACTCAGTGTGCTCATGTTGAGTTGCGACAATTAGGGTATGAAGTAAGCGTAGAGCTGGCTCTGAATGAACATGTCATACGTGAGGCCGTTGAGTTATTTAATCCAGATCTGATTTTATGTCCCATGCTCACCAAGATCATTCCAGGTGATGTTTGGCACAATCATACCTGTATTGTGGTTCATCCCGGAATCATGGGAGACAGGGGACACTCTTCCCTTGACTGGGCGATCCTAGGAGAACAAGAAACATGGGGGGTCACCGCGCTGCAGGCCGAAGAGCAGGTGGATGCAGGCCCCATTTGGGCAACTTATAACTTTCCCATGCGCAAAACCAGCAAAAGCGGTATTTACCGGGATGAAGTCAGATTTGCAGCCATCCGCGCTATGATCACTGCCGTGAAACGTTTTGAAAGCGGTTTATACATACCCAAGCCACTAAATTACAACGACAAGGCAACCATAGGCCGTTTCCGTGCTGGCTTGAAACAAGTCGATAGATACATCGACTGGGCGACTGATAGCGTTTCCGATATTGTCAGAAAAATTGACAGCGCCGACGGTAATCCCGGTTTGCTGGACCGCTTTTGTGATGGCGAGTATTACCTCTATGGTGCGCACGCCGAAAGTAACCTGACTGGAGAGCCGGGCAGCATTATTGCGCAACGCATCGGAGCGATTTGTCGGGCCGCTGTTGATGGTGCAGTATGGATTTCCCACGTGAAGAAGAAACCGCTAGATACAGAACGTTTTTTTAAACTGCCCGCAGCGATAGTGCTGAGAGAGTACCTCCAGGGAGTGCCTGAATTACCGCTTGATGTCTTCAGTTGCAAAGATACGCAGACCTTCAAAGAGATCTGGTACGAGGAAAACAACGCTGTCGGCTACCTTTACTTCGATTTCTACAATGGCGCCATGAGCACCGAGCAATGTCAACGCTTCACCCAGACATTTTGCCAAATCCGGGATAGACCTATTAAGGCTATCGTACTGATGGGGGGGCGCAACTTTTGGTCGAATGGCATTAATCTGAATACCATTGAAGCCGCTAATAGCCCTGCTGAGGAATCCTGGAACAATATTAACGCCATCAATGATTTTGTCCTGGAGGTACTGACCACTACAAGCCAACTCATTTTCTCTGCAATGCACGGCAACGCGGGGGCCGGTGGTGTAATGATGGCCCTGGCCGCAGATAAAGTCATTGTACGCGAAGGTGTCGTATTAAACCCCTACTATCGGGCAATGGGAGGGCTGTACGGCTCCGAGTACTGGACTTATTCCCTGCCTAAGCGCGTCGGCATGCCTAAAGCATTGGAGCTGACCACCCAGTGTCTGCCATTGAGTGCTGAGGAGGCCAAGGGTATTGGACTGATCGATGACATTATCTATCAGGATGAGTCTGGCTCTGGTTTTCGTGAGCAAGTGGGGAGAATGGTTGAATATATCGCCAACGGACCTGACTATGAGCAGCGCTTAACGGCAAAGCAAGCGAGTCGTGAAAGCGATGAGCAGCAAAAGCCCTTGGCGCAATATCGAAGGGAGGAGTTGGAAATGATGAAAGTTAATTTTTATGGCGAAGATCAAAGCTATCACATCGCCCGCAAAAACTTTGTTTATAAAGTCTGCCCAACGGCTACCCCGCTTCACCTGGCAGTGCACCGAAAAACTAAAGAGAGTATAAACCCCTTGGCTGATGATATTGCCGGAAACTCGCAGAACGATAACAAAGTTATGCCGATGATAACAGACTTCCAAGAGACTGTAGTTAGACCACAGCGTGACCCACGTTCACTGAGGGAGCGATAAAAACCTTAAGCTTAATATGCTCGGGATTGGTGCCATGTTTGCTGATACCTAGCTACATATTGAAGAGCCTGCAGTATTCGAACTTTAGAGGAAGAAACAATGGATCAGGAGCAATCATTTTCATTACATGACTTACATTGCCGCGGTGATCGTATCATGCTTGCGTTGCTGTGGACTCTTTTGGTTATCTCGTTAGGGCTTGCCAGCTGGTATCAAACTTGGACGGAAGCCATATTGATCGGAGTGCCAGCGGTGTTGGTACCGACTGTGCTTGTCTATAAGTTACCAGGCACTCTGGTGTCTCGCCTTTCCATCGCTATTTCTTTAATGGTTTTCTCAGCCCTGCAGATCCACCAGGGCCATGGCTTGGTGGAACTGCATTTTGGCATTTTCGTCCTATTAGCGATTCTCTCTTACTACCGTGACTGGCGACCTCTCGTTATAGCCGCTACCTTTGTTGCCGTGCACCACTTGGTAGGTAATTATCTTCAGAGCTCGGGCGCTGGTTTTTATGTCTTTCCCGAACCAAGCATAATGATGGTATTTACCCATGCCGCTTTTGTGGTGGTTGAGACCGTAGCACTGGTATACCAAGCGTTGGGGGCGCATAAGGATGCCATACAAGCGGAAGAGGTCAGCGCCATTGCTGTCAATCTGATGCAGGAACAAGACGCCGCCAGCATTGATGAGCTGAACAAGCAAACCCACAGTCGCTTTGGCCAACAGTTTAGCGACTTTATGTCCGCGGTGATGATTGTGATGAAGCAGGCGGAACAGATATCTCAGCAGCTGCATGAGGCTGCAGGCCAGCTTAAGAATAATAGTCATAATTCGGTGGAAAGCACTCGGCGGCAAAGTACGGAAATTGACCAGATAGCAACCGCGATTACAGAAATGACCGTCTCCACCCATGATGTTTCCCAAAACGCAGCGGCGGCCGCCAATGCAACGACTCAAGCCAGTCAGGATGCCCAGCAGGGACAGGACATCATAAAGCAAAGTATCGAAGTGGTGTCCGATATTGCAAATGAGATGGGTCGTGTTACCGATGTCATTCGCGAGGTCGAATCATCCAGTGAAAGAATTGGCGCCATTATCGATGTGATCAATGGCATCGCCGATCAAACTAACCTTCTGGCCCTCAATGCCGCAATCGAGGCTGCCCGGGCCGGCGATCAAGGCCGCGGCTTTGCAGTGGTCGCTGATGAAGTGCGCTCGCTGGCGGTGAAAACCCAAGCCTCTACGGATGAAATTCAGGCCATGATCGAGCAGCTGCAAACCGGCAGCGCCAATGCCGTTGTGGAGATACAAAAAAGTTATGCCAAATCCCAAGAAAGCGTGAAACATGCCAATGAGGCAGAAGCTGCATTAACCAACATTACGACTGCTATCGCCACCATTAGCGACATGAACACCCAGATTGCCACCGCCGCAGAGCAACAAAGCAGCGTATCAGAAGATATTGACCGGAATGTGACGTCCATTAATGAGCTAGCCAAGGACGCCAACGAACGTGCTGATCAACTGCTGTCAGCGACGGATCAAATCACGCGTTTAGCCAATGTATTAAACGAAACGGTACAACAGTTTCAGCGTAGAGAAAAACACTAGGTGTGTTGGGCAGATTA
>NZ_JAKRFQ010000453.1 GCF_022347985.1 Photobacterium sp. OFAV2-7 | reverse complement strand
GATAATGCACAGGCTATCATCTGAATTGCCTCTTCGCGTGGCGTGCCAGTCATCATCAAGCGCATCAAGGTCTCTTTGACCTTAATCGGATTACCTTCTGCCAACTGATTTTCAACGGTTTCAACCAGCATATCGCCAGTCATGATTTCATCGTTTTCCATAATTAAACCTGTTTGTTTCGCTTTCTATACTATACGCGTAATCGTAGGCATTAAGCGTATACAACTTCATTTTTTTCCGCGGAGTCACAAGGGCGGCGGATCAAGTCAGCCACAACGGAATGCGCCTGCGTCATAGTCTCGAAGTGATAGTCGGGCGTGATATGCCAATCGTGCTGCTCAGTATTCACCAACACAACCTTCAAACCAGCGTAGAAGGCTGATTTAACACCGGTAAAACTATCCTCGATTGCGATTACCTGTGAGGAACTGTATCCCAATGTGTTACATGCATGGTGATAGATATCTGGTTCAGGCTTGTTGTTATCGACATCTTCACCACAAAAAACATAGTCGAACAGATCTAGCCAACCATGGCGGTGCAAAATTCCTTCGACATATTCTCTTGGCGCTCCGGTAACAACAGCCAAAGGCAACTGGCCATGCAACTGGCGAAGCATGTTATCGACACCTGTCTTGGCCGGAATCGTCCCTTTCATGAGCGCATCACGTGTTCGGTGTTCCATTTGAACAAGCATCTGCTCAATAGACAGATCTAAAGAAAAGCGGGTTTGTAATGCGGCGGCGACTTTATCCCAGGTAACACCGGCAAACTCACTAAGAAACTGTGCCGATGGCATTTCTATTCCGTTTATCGCCAGATAATTTGACCAGTTGTCGGCATGGAATACTTCCGAGTCTACCAAGGTACCATCAAAGTCAAAACAAATAGCCTGCATATACTTTCATCCTAGCTAACAACGACTTCAGAGGCGCTATAGTAGGGACTCCCCTCTATTTACGCAAATAAAGTTAGCGGGATGCCAAAAAGGCAATACATGACTCCAGCGGGACCGGCTTGCTGAAATAGAAGCCCTGGACATACTTGCACTTTAATTCTCGCAATATCTCTAGCTGCGCTTCTGTTTCAACACCTTCGGCAACCACTTTGATACCAAGCTTATGGCTAAGATCGATGATAAGAGAAACCAATGTCAGGCTATCTTGGCTTGAACCAAGCTCTTTAATAAATCCCCTGTCTATCTTGATGATATCCGGACGCAGTTCAACCACCGCACTCAACGATGAGTAGCCTGTTCCAAAATCGTCCAGTGCTACCTGAATATCCCGCTGCTTGAAATAACCCAATAGACTCTGGATATCACTACTTTCTTTGGAGGCTGTGGACTCCGTAATTTCAACGATAATCGATTTGTCTGGCAGGTCATATTGCTCAATCACCTCCCAGACCTGAGGTTCGTCACTACTATTAATGAATTCTTTCACCGAACGGTTGACCGAAATACTCAAGTGACTAAAGCCAGCCTCATGCAGCTTTTTCAGATCCCGGCAGGCCTGATGAAGAACAAAAGCGCCAATCTGCTTAATCAGACCATACTTTTCAGCGACTGGAATAAATTCTACCGGCGAAATGTGCCCTTCGACTTCGTCATACCAACGCACTAAGGCCTCTAGTTTATTTATCTCGCCGGTTTGAGCATTCACTATTGGCTGATAGTGAACCGTCAGCGCTTCCTCAGCAATGGCCTTTTTCAAGCGATCTCGCAACTTGAGCTTTTGGATATACTCCGATTGAAGCTCACTGTCATATTCACAAAAACCATTCCGCCCCTGCCCCTTCATGTTGTACATGGCATAATCGGCATTCTTGAGCAAGGCATGGTGGGTCAATCCGCTATCAGGAAAAGCTGATATACCAATGCTGACCGTGGTGTTGATTTCGATCCCTTCAATATACAGCGGCTTGGAGATCGCGGTGACAATATCCTGGGCGCGTTCCTTGGCATCGGCTGCCGAGATATTCGGTAACAAAATACAGAATTCATCGCCGCCATATCGGCAGATATTGTCCTTATCATGAAAAATCTTCTTCAACCGCTCAGCAATGCGGGTCAGTACCCGGTCTCCAAAGTCATGGCCGTACAGATCATTGATCGACTTGAAGTCATCCATATCAATAAACAGCAAAGAGAAAACATGGCTGTTCTTATGGATAGAGTTAATCTGCTGTTCGACACGATGAATAAAGCTGCGGCGGTTAACCAGGCCGGTTAGAGGATCATAATAAGCAAAGAATGTCAGTTGCTCTTCGGCTTTTTTCCAGTGGCTAATGTCACGAAACACTGCGACATAGTTAATGACCTCATCATTACTATCGCGTATCACATTGATGGACATTTCTTCCGGGTAAATTTCTCCGTTTTTCCGCTTGTTCCATACCTCACCTTTCCAGTGTCCTTTGGTGTTCAGGCTGAACCAAAGCGACTGGTAATATTCGTCATCGTGAAGCCCCGAGGACAATACGCTAGGTGTCAGCCCCAACAGCTCTTTTTCCCTATACCCTGTTGTTTCTTCAAATGCACGGTTAACAGATATAATTTTGTTACTCTTATCGGTAATAAGAATACATTCAGAGGTATTATCAAACACAACCTGGGCACGACTTAGTTGCCTGCGAGCCTCTACGGTATGGGTAATGTCTCGCTGGATACCGGCAATCCGGATCGGGCTGCCTTTAGCATCCTTTGCAATCACGCTTCCTTTCAGTTTCAACCAGCGCTCTTTACCATCAACAAGCTGGTTAAAATGGTTATCGCTTAAGCGGAACTCGAACTGAAAGACGCTAGTAAAGTTTTGCTGGATAAAGCGCTGGAAAAAGTTCAGTCCCTCAATTCGATCTTCCGGATGAATACAGTCCAGCCATTCCGAGAAGTCACTGCCATCAGCCGGCTTTTCTCTCTCAAGAATGCTCCAGAACTTCGGCGAGGTAAAAAACTCACCGCTAACAAGGTCATACTCCCAAATTCCTTCTTCGACTGAATTGAACGTCGTATTCAGTTTGTGGGAGGTTTTGGTGAGTTTTGCTGAGATCTGATAGACATCCGTAACGTCATGCACTGTGCCACGCATAAGAAGCGGCTTACCCTTACTGTCTCGGGTAACATCGGCGCGTTTGCGCAAGTACTTGATCGTCCCGTCAGCCAATTGAGCTCTGTGGACAAGATTATAACTAACCGAGTCTGACTCTATTGAGCCAGTCAGTGTGCTGATCACCCAGTCTCGGTCTTCAGGGTGTATAAATTCAGATAACAAGTCGATCGTTGGTGTGATCGACATGTCTTCAAGACCATAAATTCGGTATACCTCATGGCTCCAGGAAATCGTATCTGACGTTAAATCCCAAAACCAACTCCCGACTTTAGCTACTCGCTGCCCCTCTTCCAATTCCCACTGCAACTTTTCTTGCTTGGATAACAAGGCGGAGTACTTTAACTCCACACCAAGGTGATAGCTAAGATCGCCGCACCAGTTCTGTACTTCCTCTGTGTGTTCATACCGTTCTTCGAACAAACAGACAATAATGCCAACGGCTTCCTGGCTCTGAGAAAAAACAGGTAATCCCAAGTAAGCCTCAGCCCCTAACTCCTGCAATGCGATATCGTCGGGAAATTGGTTGATCACACCAGATGGGTAGTAACAAGCGGTACTTTTTTCGTTGACGATTTGACAGGGGGTTCCGGCCAGGGGATAAGTGAAGTTCTCTTTTAGGTTACCGACTTCACGGTAAGAAAGTGTTTTCACATACTTGCGTGATTCATCAAAGCAACCAATAAAACAATGCTTAGGTGAAAGGTGCTCAAACAGGAGATGAGTAATCTGGTCAAAAAACTGATTTCCATGCAAATTTTGTAGCGATTTTTCGATTGTTTTATTCATCACAGGTTTAGCAACACTCTGAACTATAATGCAACTCCAGGAATATGGCCTGGTTATATATGCGAAACGCCTGAAACTTTACAACATGGGTTATCTTTATTAAAGGAAACTCTACAAGTTGCTTATGCGATTATCCGAAAATGTTG
>NZ_JAKRFQ010000452.1 GCF_022347985.1 Photobacterium sp. OFAV2-7 | reverse complement strand
TCTGCAATCCGTTCAGTGAAAACCGCAAAGGAATAAACCTCGGTGAAGCTGCTGCGTTCATGTTGTTGTCACTGGCGGCAGAAGATTCCGAGTTTACTGAAACCGTCCCGCCGATTGCCTTGCTGGGAGCCGGAGACAGCTCCGATGCCCACCATATCTCAGCTCCACATCCAGAAGGTAATGGTGCCGAGGAAGCAATGCGTAAGGCGCTCGATGATGCCGGCCTGAAGCCTGAGAGCATTGGCTACATCAATGCCCATGGAACATCGACGCCGCTCAATGATGCCATGGAATCCAAGGCGATTAACCGTGTATTCGGCGCCAATACCCCCGTCAGCTCAACTAAACCGCTTACCGGGCATACGTTGGGGGCGGCAAGTGCAGTAGAAGCCGCCATTTGCTGGCACGTTCTTCGCTATCAGTTGCCACTGCCGTTTCAGGTGAATGACGGTCAGATAGATCCGTCACTGGCGCCGGTGACATTAGTTAAGCCGGGAACGCCGTTGAATGAACCTGCGCTGCTGAGCAACTCGTTTGCCTTCGGCGGAAATAATATCAGTTTAATCTTCGGGTATGCCCATGGCTGAATATCCTCACTTGCATCAGTTGTTGCCTCATGAATCGCCGATGGCACTGGTTGATGAGCTGGTGGATGTTGGCGACAGCCATGTTCATTGCCGAGTGATAGTGGGTGAGCAGAATCTGTTTTTTGATACCGAGAGCCGGGTTATTCCTGGCTATGTCGGGGTCGAGCTGATGGCACAGACTGTTGCTGGCTGGTCGGGCTACCATGCGGTAAATCGGGGAGAAGCATCGCCTGTGGGTTTTCTGCTTGGTTGTCGTCGCTATCAGGCCGAATGTAGTGCTTTTGAAGAAAATCATGCGCTGGATATATACGCCGAGCAAGTGATGGAAAATAACGGCATGGCTGTGTTTGCCTGCCGTATAGAACATCAGGGGAACTTGCTTGCCAGCAGTCAGTTGAACCTATTTATACCGTCAAAGAAAAAGTTGGAACAAACGATAAAAAAGGACCCTATATGATTCGTCAGGTGCTAGTGACAGGCGCAAGTAAAGGAATTGGACGCGCTATTGCCATCCAGCTTGCTAAAGATGGTTTTACAATCGTCGTCCATTATATGGGCGATCACGCCGGGGCTGAATTAACCCTGGCCGAGATCCGACAACTTGGTGGGGAAGGGCGGCTGATCCAGTTTGATATCCGAGACCGCCAGCAGTGTCGTGACGTCATTGAGGCTGATATTGCTGAATATGGTGCTTATTATGGGGTTGTCAGCAATGCCGGTATATCACGCGATACGGCGTTCCCGGCAATGAGCGAAGATGATTGGGACGGCGTAGTTCATACCAATCTGGATGGTTTTTATAACGTTCTTCACCCCTGTGTGATGCCAATGATTAAGCTGCGCAAGGGGGGGCGGATCGTCACCTTGGCATCGGTCTCCGGTATTATGGGAACCCGTGGTCAGACGAACTACAGTGCGGCCAAGGCCGGGGTGATAGGGGCTACCAAATCACTGGCACTAGAATTAGCGAAACGCAAAATCACCGTTAACTGTGTGGCGCCGGGGCTCATTGATACCGGAATGGTGGAGGAGCATGTCAAAGAACAGTCTTTGCCGATTATTCCAATGCGCCGCATGGGCGAACCGGAGGAAGTCGCGGGGCTGGTGGGCTACCTGATGTCAGATGTTTCCGCCTATGTCACCCGCCAGGTGATCTCGGTAAATGGCGGGTTGATATAACGGCTGGTTGAGTTCTGACATGGGATAGACAGTAAACCACTTTTTGGGCACGTTTTTTTCGATTTAGAGGTTTATCCCGCTCACTATATTCCTTAAACTTGCATTTAATCTGATTGTATTGTGAGTCGGCTGAGCTTGTCGGCTCGTAATCGATCTATCTAACAAGCAAGACGTAGGTCTGAGGGATAACAAATGACAAAAGCTAGAATTGGTATTGTGACGGTCAGCGACCGCGCAAGTGCTGGTGTGTACGATGATATTTCGGGCAAGGCAATTATCGAAACATTGAATGACTATCTTGTGTCAGAATGGGAGCCTGTCTACGAAGTGATCCCTGATGAGCAGGACATTATCGAAGCAACGCTGATCAAAATGGCCGATGAACTAAACTGTAGTCTGATTGTGACAACAGGCGGTACTGGCCCTGCCAAGCGTGATGTGACTCCTGAGGCAACAGAGGCTGTTTGTGATCGCATGATGCCGGGCTTTGGTGAGCTAATGCGTGCCGAGTCGTTGAAATTTGTACCTACCGCAATTCTGTCACGCCAGACGGCAGGTCTTCGTGCCGACAGCCTGATTGTTAACCTACCGGGTAAGCCGAAATCTATTCGTGAATGTCTGGATGCCGTTTTCCCTGCTATACCTTACTGTATTGATTTGATGGAAGGACCTTACCTTGAGTGTAACGAAGAGGTGATGAAGCCTTTCCGTCCTAAAAAGAAATAATCGTAACAGATATGCTGGTAGCCGTTAGGGTTGCCAGCGTTACCCGGAGAGATGCCGTGAAGGTTATAGTACTTATCGTTGCTATGTGCTTACTGGCTATGCCAGCACATGCCAGTTGGGAGAAGCTTAAGGAAACAGCATCGGATATAGGCAGCAAAGTCAGCGAGAGCTCAAAAAAAGCCTGGGATAGCGTGTCGGAGTTTTCGAAAGAGGCATGGGATTCGGTATCAAGCTGGGGCGAGGAGGCGTTTAATACCGCCGGTGAGTGGACTGATGCTTCGATCGAGAAGGGCAAAGAGTGGCTGGAAGCTGGCGAAGAAAAGCTCGATGAGATGCTGGAACCTGAAACCCCCGAACAGGCTCGTTTGGCCCTGGATACGATGTCTGATACCGCACTGGTACGATTGTTCAATGAGCACCCATCTGCCAAACTCTTGTTTGATAAAGCCTATGGCTATGCCGTTTTTGATTCGCGCAAGTTCTCTCTGATGCTTCATACCAGTCAAGGTGCTGGTGTTGCCGTTAACCGTAAAACCGATCAGCGTACCTACATGAAAATGTTTGGGGCTGGGCTGGCAGCAGGGATTGGCGGTAAGTTTTATCAGCAGGTTATTTTATTTGAAGATCAGATAACCTTCGACGGTTTTGTTGACGATGGTTGGGAAGCGACATCCGAAATGGGCGCAGTGGCTGGTTCCGAGAGTGCTGAATTAACAGCCAAGTACAATGGTGGAATGGCGATCTATCAGATTGATGAAAAGGGACTGTTGCTCGATGCCAATATCTCTGGCTCTAAATACTGGATAGATACGGATTTGACGCCTAAATAAAGATTAAGAATACCGTCTGAACAATACTCTTTTATTGGTTATATCCGAAAGAGTTTGTTCTCTCATTAATTAAAGAATGAGGTGTTATTATTATACCCAAACTACCTCAAGATGCAGGATTCAGAGTGAGACCAGCGTGTTCAGTTCAAGGAAAATAGCGGTAGGAATGGTAGCCCCTTTCAACGTTATTTGACACAGAAATGGGCACGCTGGCTCACTCCCAAAGGGCGAGTTTACTTGGCTTCTATGCGTTGTTACCGATTATTAATTTAGAACCACTAGACTTTCAAATCGGTGCCTAGCCTACAAGCCAAGTAATTCTCGCTGAAACGAGCATCTTGAGGTTGCTTGGGTATATGTTAATTCATTGAGCTTTTGATTTTAGTTAATAATTACTACCGACCTCAACAAAATACTGCAAATTCTCATCTCCATAAAGAATAGTATTATCATTAAGTGCGGTGGCTCGTAGCTTGTTGAATTGCTTTTGATTTAGTCATCATTTTCTTTTTAGATAATTCAAAGCGTATATCAAACTGATATTTATTCTGGTTACTTAAAGGTTTCAGTATGGTATCGCAATCTCTTTTCTGTCTCATTTATTCACATGGGTAATAATATGGATGTTAAAAGAAGCTGGGGGCTGATATCAATTCTTCTTGGTGTGCTTTCTTTATTGTGGGGAGGCGTGTCACTGGGCGGTATGTTTGGACAGGAGCAGGTGTTCTCG
>NZ_JAKRFQ010000451.1 GCF_022347985.1 Photobacterium sp. OFAV2-7 | reverse complement strand
CAGTTTTTTCTCCACACTAAAAAGGGGCATGTACCGGACAGGTACATGCCCCTTGTGGTATATTGCGCAAAAAAATTCACCCTACGCCCAAGCTACACTATGGGTTATGCGATAGTGCTATCGGGAACACAATAAGAAAGGATAATTAGTCTCAACATGGAACTTATTTTTATCATAGCCGCCTTCCTGGCTGGCTTTATAGCCCTGAGGTGCAAGCTTCCTCCTCTGGTGGGCTTCCTTGTCGCGGGATTTGCCCTCAATAGCGCAGGCTACCAGTCAACCGAAGTCCTCAGTGTCCTGGCCGATCTCGGCGTTACCCTGCTATTGTTCTCGATTGGCCTCAAACTCGATGTCAAAACCCTGCTTGCCAAAGAGATCTGGGGAGGGGCGACACTGCATAACCTGCTGACAACCGGCCTCTTTACCCTTGCCTTGCTGGCTTTGAAACAACTCGGCCTCGGGATGCTCAGCGAGCTGGATATGGTGCAGCTTGGCCTGCTTGCCTTCGCACTCTCATTTTCAAGTACCGTTTTTGCGATCAAGGCGCTGCAGGAAAAAGGCGAGCTCAACTCTACCTACGGCACCCTTGCCATTGGGGTACTGGTCATGCAGGATATTTTTGCCGTTATTTTCCTGACCGTTTCAACCGGCAAGGTGCCCGAGATTACTGCACTGGCCTTGTTTGCCCTGCCCCTATTGCGTCCGTCACTGTTTAAAATTCTCGACAAGGCCGGCCACGGGGAAATGCTGGTGCTATATGGGATTTTCCTTGCCTTGGTCGCCGGTGCCGGCCTGTTCGAGGCTGTCGGCATGAAGGCCGATTTGGGCGCTCTGATCCTGGGTATGATGCTAGCAGCTCACCCTAAGGCCTCGGAGCTGTCAAAATCACTGTTCAACCTGAAAGAGCTATTGCTTGTCTGCTTCTTCCTCAACATAGGCCTGTCGGAAGAGCCGACCCTCGACGGCTTCCTGATGGCCATTCTGCTGCTATTGCTACTGCCGGTAAAAGGGATCCTCTACTACATCATCTTTAACCTGTTCCGCTACCGTGTCCGGACGTCATTGCTTGGTACGCTCACCTTATTCAACTACAGCGAGTTCGGCCTCATTGTCGGCGGACTTGCCTACAGTATGGGAATGCTGCCGGGCAACTTTCTGGTTGCCATCGCCATTGCTGTCTCACTGTCATTCCTGATCGCGGCTCCACTCAATAGCATCGGCCACCGGTTATACAAAGATGCTTCGAAGTGGCTAAAAGAATTTGAACCCGACAAACTTAATTCGAGCGATAAACTGATTGATCTCGGAAACAAGAAAATCATGATTCTGGGCATGGGCCGTATTGGTTCAGGTGCCTACGACGAACTAGTCGCACGCTATGGCGAGCAAGTCATTGGTATCGAAACCCGTGAAGACTCCGTCCAGCTCCATCGAGCAGCCGGGCGCAATGTGATCCACGGCGACGCAACCGACCCCGATTTCTGGGCTCGTGTTATCTCACGTCACAACACCGAACTGATTTTGCTGGCAATGCCCCATAGCCAGGCCAACAGCTTTGCCCTGGAGCAAATTAGAGATGGTAATTACCAAGGAAAAATTGCGGCGATTGCCAAGTATAGTGACGACGAGGCCCTGCTGAGTGAACTGGGGGTTGATGCGGCTTTCAACATCTACAACGAGGCCGGAAGTGGATTTGCCCGCCATGTCTGTGAGCACCTGTCGCCCGATATAAAACCACTCTAGCTCCCCAACCATTCTTCATTTTTTACTAACGGCAGCCTCGGCTGCCGTTTGTTTTTCCGTTCAAAAAACCAACCAATATCAGAAAATATTCGGATTTTTGTCAATTTATTAAATATTATTCACCAACAAGCCTTTTCTTTAATTGAATTGAGATTACCTGTTGCTTTTTATTACCGAATACGCAATTTTAACAATTAAGAACGGGAGACGTTAGCAGCAAGGAGTAGACATTGGTATCTAGACTAGGGACTAGATTTCAATGTTTACTCCCTCCCAAACAATTATGGATAGCGACAAGCGATTTAAAAGTTGGAGTCAGAAGTATGTGTTCAGTATTCGGTATCTTAGACATCAAGAGTGATGCAACAGCGTTGCGCGAAACAGCATTAGAAATGTCCAAGAAAATGCGTCATCGCGGTCCTGACTGGTCAGGTATCTACTCGTCAGAAAAAGCCATTCTAGTGCATGAGCGCCTGGCTATCGTAGACTTAAACAGTGGTGAGCAACCTCTTTACAACACCGATAAAACACATGCACTTGCGGTTAACGGCGAAATCTACAACCACAAAGAACTTCAGGCCGAGTTTGCACCTGACTACCCTTTCCAGACAGAATCTGACTGTGAAATTATTCTGGCGCTATATAAAGAAAAAGGCCCTGAACTACTTGACTACCTCAACGGTATTTTTGGCTTCATCCTTTACGATGAGACAGAAGATGCCTACCTGATCGGTCGTGACCATATCGGTATCATCCCGCTGTACCACGGCTATGACGAGCACGGTAACTACTATGTTGCTTCTGAAATGAAATCACTGGTACCGGTTTGTAAAACCATCAGCGAGTTTCCTCCTGGCCACTTCCTATGGAGCAAGAAGGGCGAGCCGGTGCGTTACTACAAACGTGACTGGATGGAATTTGATACCGTTGCCGACGCAGAGACCGATAAAATTGCACTGACAAACGCTCTAGAAAGCGCCGTCAAGCGCCAGCTAATGACAGATGTTCCATACGGTGTATTGCTATCAGGCGGCCTGGATTCATCCGTGATTTCCGCTATCACCAAAAAGTTCGCGGCACGCCGTATCGAAGATGACGAGCAGTCTGAAGCGTGGTGGCCAACACTGCACTCCTTCGCTATCGGCCTTGAGGGCGCACCGGATCTGAAAGCCGCCAAGGAAGTTGCCGACCATATCGGTACCGTCCACCATGAGCTGACTTACACAGTGCAGGAAGGGCTTGATGCCATTCGTGATGTGATTTACCACATCGAAACCTATGATGTCACCACAATCCGTGCATCAACACCTATGTACCTGATGTCACGTAAGATCCGTGCAATGGGTATCAAGATGGTACTTTCTGGCGAAGGGGCAGATGAAGTCTTCGGTGGCTACCTGTACTTCCACAAGGCACCTAACGCCAAAGAGTTCCACGAAGAAACGGTACGTAAACTGTTGGCACTGAACATGTTCGACTGTGCCCGTGCCAACAAGTCTATGGCAGCATGGGGTATCGAGGCACGTGTTCCGTTCCTTGACAAAGAGTTCCTTGAAGTGGCAATGCGCCTGAACCCGGAAGATAAGATGTGCGGTAACGGTAAGATGGAGAAGCACATCATCCGTGAATGCTTCGGTCACTATCTGCCGGAATCCGTTGCTTGGCGCCAGAAAGAGCAATTCTCTGATGGTGTAGGTTATAGCTGGATTGATACATTGAAAGAAGTGGCAGAAGCCAAGGTGACCGAGCAACAGCTTGAGACAGCCAAGTTCCGCTTCCCGTACAACACGCCGACAACCAAAGAAGGCTACGTGTACCGTGAGATCTTCGAAGAGCTATTCCCGCTTGAAGATGCAGCGAAATGTGTACCTGGCGGCCCGTCAATCGCCTGTTCAAGTGCCAAGGCCATTGAGTGGGACGAGAGCTTCAAGAACAGTGCCGATCCATCAGGCCGTGCCGTTGCTGCCGTTCACAACGAAGCCTACGAACAAAAAGCCTAATCACTGATTATAACAAGTGATAAGAACAGAAAAGCGAGAGTCTGAGGCTCTCGCTTTTTTAATGTATATCGAAATATTCAGGCATCGATTACCAACCCCATCTAACTTCCCCTTCTATCAACCTACTCGCTCTCCCGGTCATCACCGAACAAGGGGAAGGACTGGTTCAACACTCATACTTAGCGACCGACAACCTTTGCTCCTCCCCTTTTCAAGAGGAGGCTGGGTGGGGTTAGCTAACAAAATGCAGACATAAAAAAAACCGCCTTGCGGCGGTTTTTCTTCTTGAGGCTCGGATCTACCCTTTCGACTCTGGGAATTAACG
>NZ_JAKRFQ010000450.1 GCF_022347985.1 Photobacterium sp. OFAV2-7 | reverse complement strand
AGCCAATCAACTCAATATGTGGGTGGTGACACAGTTCTCGTTTGATGCCGATATCTTTATCCAGTGGCTGGAATCCTATCAGGAGTTGCTGGGTTCTTTGCCGGTGTATCTGGGTATGCCGGGTCCTACTCAGCTTAAGAACTTATTTTTCTATGCCGCGCAATGCGGTGTGGTGGAGTCGGTTGCGGCGTTAAGACGTAACCTGAAAACAACCCAGTTGCTAAAACCCTGGACACCGGATTTGCTGGTACAGGAAATGGCTCGTTACCAGAGTATCAATCCTGATACGCCTTTCCAGGGCATCCATTTGTATCCGTTTGGCGGATTGAAACAGTCCGCCAAATGGTTGAGGGGGGCTCACTGACGATGAACAATGAACTTAACGTTGCCCTGGTTCCATCAGAGATTGATCCACCAGAGAATTTGCCGCCTCCGGGCTCTCCTGATATTGAGATAGCACGAGCAGTGACGCCGAGGCCAGTGATTGAAGTTGCTGCCGAGCGGCTGGGCTTGCTTCCTCATGCCCTGATCCCCTATGGCCACTATAAGGCCAAAATCGACATGGCGCAGCTGGATGTCAGTCATCAGCGCGGCCAGTTGGTGCTGGTAACCGCAATGACGCCGACAACGGCCGGGGAAGGCAAAACCACCACCAGTATTGGTCTGTCAGACGGACTTAACGCGCTCGGGGTAAAAAGTACTGTCTGCCTGCGCGAACCATCGCTGGGGCCGTGCTTTGGTATGAAGGGCGGAGCGGCTGGAGGAGGGCGGTCGCAGGCGATTCCCATGGAAGATCTCAACCTGCACTTTAATGGCGATTTTCATGCGATCACGGTTGCCCATAACTTGCTTGTCTCCCTGATTGATAACCATATCCATTGGGGAAATGAACTAGGCTTGGATCCTCGTCGGATCTGCTGGCGGCGGGTAATGGATCTCAATGAGCGGGCTCTGCGCAATATTGTCTGTGGGCTCGGTGGGACGGCTCATGGTGTCCCGCGTGAGTCGGGATTTGATATCACTGTAGCCTCGGAGATCATGGCGGTGCTGTGTCTGGCCGAAGGACCGAAAGATCTCCAGAACCGCCTTGGTGAGATGATCATAGGCCGGCGCCGTGATGGCAGTGTAGTGACGGTACGCGAATTAGGTGCCGACGGTGCGATGACGGTGCTTCTCAAAGAAGCCATGATGCCGAACCTTATCCAGAGCCTTGAGCATAACCCGGTACTGGTCCATGGCGGCCCCTTCGCCAATATTGCCCATGGCTGTAGCTCCCTGATGGCAACGCGAGCGGCATTAGCCCTTAGCGATGTTGTGGTGACAGAAGCGGGTTTTGGTGCCGATTTGGGGGCCGAGAAGTTTATTAACATTAAATGCCGTCTGGCAGGTTTGTCTCCGGATGCGGTAGTGCTCGTCTGCACCGTAAGGGCATTGAAAATGCAGGGCGGGATTGAAAGGCAGGCTCTGGAGCAGCCGAATGTGGCCGCAGTCGAAGCGGGTTCTGCTAACTTGCTGCGACATATCCAGAACATCCAGCAGTTCGGTCTGATCCCGCTGGTGGCAATTAATCGTTTTCCAAGCGATAGCGATGAAGAGCTGGCCGTGATCCAGCGGTGCTGTCTGGCATCGGGAGCCCGGGTCGTGTCTGCCGATCATTGGGCTCGTGGCAGTGAAGGGGCTCAGGATATGGCGACAGCCGTCCTCGACCTGCTCCAGCAACCACCACCTAATGTCATACCGCTGTATGCTGATGATATGCCGCTGGACGAGAAAATTACGGCGGTGGCAACGCGGATCTATGGTGCTGGCGAAGTCCATTTTTCAACCAAGGCCTTGTCTCAGCTTGATGATATTCACCAGCTTGGCTTTGGTCATTTGCCTGTCTGTATTGCCAAAACACCTTACAGCTTTTCATCAGAGCCCGGAGTTTTGGGCGCGCCGATTAATCACGCTTTGCCTGTAAAAGAAATTCGCCTGATGGCCGGTGCGGGGTTTGTCGTTGTGATATGCGGCGACATCATGACTATGCCGGGCTTGCCGCGTCACCCGGCAGCGCTGGATATCAGGCTGGATGAGCATGGAGAGATTACAGGGCTGTTTTGACGGAAACACTTCATCGGATGTCGTTATTACAAAGCCTGTTAAATGGCAATGACATATCGTTAGTTTAAGAGACATAAACGATTTACCGATAGCTGCTTGCAGGAGGGGAATGTATGTCGGATGCCGCGCAACTGCACCAAGACTCAATTATTATCGACGGTCTGATCATTGCCAGGTGGGATCGTGCCCTGTTCGAGGATATGGCAAAAGGGGGGCTCACGACCGCCAACTGCACGGTATCGGTGTGGGAAGGCTTTCAGGCAACCGTCGATAATATTGTCGAGTTCAACGGGTACTTCCGCGATCACGGCGATCTCATTCGCCCTGTTCGATGTACCGAAGATATTTATCTTGCCAAGGAAGAGGGCAAAACCGGGATTATACTCGGCTTTCAAAATGTACATGCGTTCGAAGATCAGATTGGCTATGTCGAGATCTTCAAAAAACTCGGGGTCGGAATCGCGCAGATGGCCTACAACACCCAGAATCTGGTCGGAACCGGATGTTATGAACGCGACGGCGGGTTATCCGGTTTTGGCCATGAAGTGGTTGCTGAGATGAACCGGGTCGGCATGATGTGCGATCTTTCCCATGTCGGGGCAACAACTTCTCAGGAAGTGATCTTGGCATCGAAAAAACCAGTCTGTTACTCCCACTGTCTTCCGTTGGGGCTCAAGGAGCATCCCCGCAATAAATCAGACGATGAGCTGAGATTCATCGCTGATCATGGCGGCTTTATCGGGGTCACCATGTTCGCGCCTTTCTTGAAAAACGGTATCAATTCGACCATCGAAGACTATGTCGAAGCGATTGATTATATCGTCAATATTGTGGGTGAAGATTGTGTCGGGATCGGCACCGATTTTACTCAGGGCCATGATCAGGCTTTCTTTGAATGGCTGACTCATGACAAGGGGTATGCCCGGCGGCTGACCCGGTTTGGTGAGATCATCAATCCCAAGGGGATCCGGACTATCGGCGAGTTCCCAAACCTGACTCAGGCCCTGCTGGATCATGGCTGGCCGGAGAGCAGAGTGAAGAAAATCATGGGAGAGAACTGGGTAAGGACTCTCAAAGCAGTGTGGGACGAATAGATGCCAATATTACCCTACTCGACAACACATGCCCCGGAAGTCCCTATCGAGGTGGACAGCGAGTCCGGCGTCTGGAGTACCAACGGGCTCCCGATGCTGTATGTTCCAAGGCACTTTTTTATCAATAACCACACCGCAGTGGAAGAGGCTCTCGGGGCCGAGAAGTATGCCGAGATCCTCTATGCCGCTGGCTACCAATCGGCTTATTACTGGTGCGAAAAAGAATCGGAAACCCACGGCCTGCAGGGCGCAGAGGTGTTTGAGCATTATATGAAGCGCTTGTCGCAACGGGGCTGGGGCCAGTTTGTCATTGAGAGCCTGGATATCTCGACGGGGCGGGCCAAAGTACGGTTACACCACTCGGCTTTTGTTTATCACTACGGCAAGGTTGATCGCAAAGTGGATTATATGTTCACAGGCTGGTTTGCCGGTGCGATGGATCAGATCACCCGGGGGATAGGCCAGCCGATAGAGACGGTTGCCGTCCAGCAACAGAGCGAGGCGCAGACAGGTTGTGATTACGGCCTGTTTGAAGTGATGCCCAGGGACAATTGATAAGGAGTGGGGATGTCACAGTTTGATGCTATTTTCCAGCCGCTGGCGATTAATAAGCTGATGATCCGTAACCGGATAGTCAGTACTGCCCATGCCGAAGTCTATGCCACCTTAAATGGGATGCCGACCGAACGCTACATCCGTTATTACGAGGAAAAGGCAAAAGGCGGGATCGGGTTGTGTATTTGCGGCGGGTCGAGTCCGGTCTCGATAGACAGTCCGCAAGGGTGGTGGAAGTCGGTGAACCTCTGTACCGATGACGTTATTCCTCACCTGCAACAATTGGCTGAGGCGGTTCACCAGCACGGCGCGCATATCATGATTCAGATCACC
>NZ_JAKRFQ010000449.1 GCF_022347985.1 Photobacterium sp. OFAV2-7 | reverse complement strand
CGTATCATGCACGATTTTCCTGTGTTTCATGTGGGTCGAGAAAGCGCTCCAGGACATTGACAATAAGCCGGTGATCTTCTTTTTGCGGTAACCCCGAGACTGAGATTGCCCCAATGACGCCGGTGTTGCGGATCGTCAACGGAAAACTGCCGCCGTAGGGCGCAAATTCTCGCGGATCGATCAGAGCACTTTTCTCAATTGTACTTTCTTTCGCTTTGTAATAATTCCCCATATACCACGAACTATGCTGATAACGATGAACTACATTGCGTTTTCGACGTATCCATTCCAAGTTGTCAATGGTGGTATTGTGCATGGCATAGCTGAACAGGCACTGATTGTTTACCGTAATATCAATAGCGACACTGGCGTTAAGTTGCTCGGCCGCTTCCTTAAGCGCGCAACCGAGCTCCCATGCGCGCTGGTGGTTGAAATAGGCAAACTGCAGTCGACTTTCTTCAGCCAGCAGTTCGGTGAGTAGATCATTCATTATGGTGTTAACCCTTTTGGCGGCGTAGTCTGCCTTCCGCGTCAGCCGCTTTCAGCGCGGCAAATACCATTTCCTTAGTGACCGGCATTGCCTCGTTGTGAATGGTCTCTCCCTCGGCACAACTTGCTTCTGCCACGGCCATGAGTTCTTCGTCAGTGACCTCTTTCAGGCCAATTTGCTCTAAGGTGACTGGCAGCCCGACAGCTTCACAGAAGTTAAAGACTTCGTTGATTTTCGCTGCTGGCTTGTCGGTCAGGAACAGAGATGAAAGCACGCCGAAGGCAACTTTTTCACCATGCAGGTAAGCATGAGTAGGCTCGAGTATCGTCAGGCCGTTGTGGATCGCATGCGAGGCGGCAAGACCACCACTTTCGAAACCCAGCCCGCTGAGCAGGGTGTTGGCCTCGATAATATGCTCAAGGGCAGGAGTCACTACGCCGGCATCATTGGCGGATTTTGCCTTGGCACCATATTCCAGCAAGGTGGTGTAACAAAGGTGAGCCAGCGCATAGGCAGACATAGAGCCAAAGCGGCCTGTCATATTGGTGGCTAAGCTCTGCTTGCACGACTCGGCTTCAAACCAGGTTGCCAGTGCATCACCCATTCCGGCAACCAGCAGGCGGGTCGGGGCGTTGGCAATGATTTGGGTATCGATCAGCACCAGGTTCGGGTTAGTCGGCAGTACCAGGTAGCGTTTGAATTCGCCTGTCTGGGTGTAAATCACAGACAACGCACTGCATGGCGCATCACTGGCGGCCAGAGTCGGAGCAATGGCGACCGGCACTTTGGCTTCAAAAGCTGTGGCTTTTGCGGTATCCAATGTCTTTCCGCCACCAAGGCCGACAACAAACTGACCGTCGAAGGCTTTCAACTGCTCGACCAGTCTGGCGATCTCCTCGTCACAGCATTCCCCTTCAAAACGTACGACGTCGATCTCTACCTGGCTGCTGATATAAGGTTCGAACTCATGGCGAAGGTTGTCATATACAAATGGATCACAGATGAGAAGGCCTTTGCTGCCGAAACGAGCGAGTTCTTCGCCCAGCAACTTACGAGAGTCTTTGCCTTGGACATATCGGCCGGGAAAAATCGTTGTTGAAATCATGGCAAAATCCTTATTAATGGTTAATTGGGTATGTTTCGAAATCGGTTCTTGTTGATTGTTTTATGTCGTCGAGCGTGACAGTTCGATACGGCAACCGCGCTGTTCGCTCTGATAAGCGGCCTCTATCACTCTGATGACATCAAGGGCATCGCTGGGCTCGACAGGCAAAGGGGTACCATGCTGGATGGCACTTGCGATAAGTTGGTAGAAGGCTTCATAGCCCCCTTTGAAGGTCTTTAACGGCTGTTCGTGGCCATTGCTATCGGTGAGTAAACCGTAATGTTCAACCGGGTCGAGTCCCCAGTTTGTTGACCAGGGGCCTTTGTTCTGACGCAGATCATCCTCCTGGCTGTCCATGCCGTACTTGATGTAGGTGCCTTTTGAGCCAAAGACCTGAAAGCGTGGGCCTGGCGCTGTACTGAGGCAATTACCATGGAGGATCACCTCCGTATCCGGGTAGCTGAGTACCAAATGAAAATGGTCAACGGCCTGAGCGCCGGGACGCTGATTACGAAGGTGAGCCATGACGGAATCGGGCATGCCGAACAAGATCAGCGCCTGATCGATGAGATGGGCACCCAGATCATAAAGAATTCCGGCCCCCGGCAGATCTTGTTCGCGCCACCGGTCTTTTACCTCGGGGCGATAGCGGTTGTAGCTGGAATAGAAAGTGTGAATATCGCCTAGTTGGTTGCAGTTCTTGAGGTGTTGGATAGTCAGGAAATCGCCGTCAAAGCGGCGGCTCTGGTAAACGCTGAGCAGGCGGTCTTTCTGTTTGGCTAATTCGATGAGCTTTTCGCCGTTTTCGCTGTCAATCACGAATGGTTTTTCGATCACTACATGGCGGTTTGCCTCGAGAGCCAGCTTGGCCATGGGATAGTGGAGGTCATTCGGTGTCGCAATAACAACCAGCTCAGCATCACAGTCACTTAGCAGTGTTTCGAGGCTCGGGAAGACTTTCACTCCGGGCAGGAAAGTGTTGACCTTGTCGGGATTAGTTGAGACGACGGCAACCAAATCAAGGCCATCAACCGATTCGATAATAGGGGCTTGAAAGCACTGCCCCGAGATCCCAAAACCTACCAGTGCTGTTCTAATAGAAGTCATATTAATAACCGGGTTGAGGGGGCCGTGAAGAGAAGCGTTGGCCCCCGAAGAAGTAAGTACTACCTAGTCGGTAATAGCGCTTTGAAGCAGCTGTTCGATTTCCTCGGCAGTGGTTGCTTTCTGAAGGCTGTCTCTGAAATCGATATGCATGATCTTCCGCGCCAGCTTGGAAAAAATCTTCATGTGCTGATCACCAGCTGCATGCTTGTTGAGGGTCAGCATAATCACAAATTGTGCCTCGTCGTCACCCCAAAGGATCGGTTTGGCGAGCTTGGCGACACTGATGGTCGATTGCTCGATATGCTCCGACTTGGTATGCGGGATAGCAAAGCCGAATCCAAGTCCGGTCGAGAAGACATCTTCTCGAGCCCAAAGATCATCGGCAAGCTTGTCGGGGTAGCGACAGCGTCCGGCCAGATATAGGTTGTCAGACAGTGTCTTGATCACCTCTTCTTTGCTGCCTAGATCCGCATCAAGCACAATACACTCTGTGGTGATGAGCGGCGCATCACTCTGCGCCATTCTGAACTGTGCCAAAAGGTGCTCGACTTCCATCGCGGTCCGGCATGCCATGGCTTTGTTGAGCAACTGGCGGCACTCACGGCTGTCGAGTTTGGAAAGACGCTCTTTGGTCGCAGGGATTGACGGGGCACTCATCGAGATTTCGTCGAGGCCAAGGCCAACCAGCAATGGCAGTACAGAGCCCTTGGCACCCAGTTCGCCGCACAGGCCAATCCACTTACCGTGGCGGTGTACTTCGCGGACAACATGATCCAAGGTACGCAGGAAGGCCGGGTTGAGGCTGTTGTAGGTTTTGGTTACCTTGGCGTTGTCGCGGTCTACGGCCATGAGGTACTGAGTCAGATCATTCGAGCCAATCGAGAAGAAGTCGATTTCTTCGCAGCACTGGTCAATGATGAAGGCGACAGAAGGCACTTCCAGCATGATCCCGAGCGGGATCTTCTCATCAAACGGTACTTTTTCTTTTCGCAGCTCCTGACGCACTTCGGCCAGTACGTCTTTGACCCACAGTATTTCTTCCACAGAGGAAATCATCGGGATCATGATCTTCAGTGAACCGTGCGCCGACGCCCGCAAAATACCCCGTAGCTGGGTTTTGAATAGCTCGATGTATTCTTCGTAGATACGAATCGCACGGTAGCCAAGGAACGGATTGTTCTCGGTCGGGATATTTAAATAATCGACTGGCTTGTCGCCGCCGATATCCATGGTGCGGATAATAATCGACTTATCACCGGCGGCCTCCAGAGCCTGGCAGAATATATTGTATAGCTCATCTTCATCCGGAGCGGTGGTACGATCCATATAAAGCATTTCGGTACGGAACAGACCTATACTTTCAGCCCCGTTGTTAAAGGCCGGCTCAGCCTCGATGGCATGGGCAATGTTTGC